>NZ_VHLC01000128.1:0-22531 GCF_006547355.1 Myxococcus sp. AB036A
AGTCCTGCCCCGTGGCGATGGCCACCGCGTCAATGCCGTTCATCACGCCCTTGTTGTGCGTGGCCGCGCGGTACGGGTCCGCCTCCGCGAAGCGGCTGGCCTGGGCGATGCCCTCGGCAATCTCCTCAGCCGGCATCTCGAAGTCCGCCAGCAGCGGGATGGGGATGCGGCACATGGCGCGCGCCAGCCGGCGGTCCGCCAGGTTGGAGAGGATGCGCAGGTACACCTTGCCGCCCGTCACCTGCTCGATGAGCGGCGCCACGCCCTCCGCCATGGTGTTGATGAGGTTGGCCCCCATCGCCTCCTGGGCGTCGATGATGAGGTGGACGATGAGCAACGGCTCGCCACACGGCCCTTCCGGGGCCGGCAGCACGCGAACCTCGACGTCCTTCGCCCCGCCACCACGCGCCACCATGGCCGGGTGGAAGCTGTTGGCCAGCGCGAGGATCTGCTCCTTGTGCGCCAGGATGCGCTCGGTGGCCACCGTCGGGTCGCCGTAGCGCGACACCTGCACCTGGCCAATCATCAGCGACGGGTCCGCCTCTCCGATGAAGCCGCCCGCCTCCCGGACAATCTTCGCCGCGAAGGACACCGCCGCCACGACGGACGGCTCCTCCACCGCCATGGGCACCAGGTAGTCACGTCCGTTGACCTGGAGGTTGAGGCCCAGCCCCAGCGGGAGGGAGAAGGTCCCCACCGCGTTCTCAATCATCTGGTTCGCCAGGACGGGCTGGAGCACTTCCGAGCCCAGCAGTTGCCGCAGGTCCTCGGGCGTGAGCCGGAACATGCGGGAGAGGTGCGCGTGGCGCTCCTCCATCGGCAGCTTGTGGAACCCGGGAAGCCGGGACGTCACGGTGTCAGACATGTTGTTCCTTCCAGACTTCAGCGCGGCCACCCTCTACAGCGCCGCCAACCAATCCTTCAACTCGCCGGTGACGACCCGGGGGCGCTGTCTCAGTTCAGCGCAGCTTCTGCTTCCCGCCAGCACCAGCGCCTGCCGCAGGCTCGCCAGGATGACCTCCAGCGCCGCCTCTGCCGCCTCGAGCCCGCCCGCCTGCTGCGCGCGGAACAACGGCAGCGCCATGCCGGCCAGGTTCGCCCCCAGCGCCAGCACCTTGGCCGCGTCCAGCCCCGTGCGAAGGCCACCGCTCGCCACCAGGTGGACGTCCGGGCCCACGGCGCGCCGCACCGTGGCCAGGGCCGCCGCCGTGGGAATGCCCCACGCGCTGAACTCCGCCCCCAGCTGTGCCTGTACGCCTGACGCGCGAAGTTGTTCCACGCGCACCCAGGACGTCCCGCCCAGACCGGACACGTCGAGGTTCCGCACGCCCAGGTCCACCAACCGCCGCGCGACGTCCGGGCCGATGCCGCAGCCCGTCTCCTTCACCAGCAGCCGGTCGCCAAAGGCCTTCACCAGCAGCTCCACCACTCGGTAGCCGCCCTGGAAGTTCCGGTCGCCTTCGGGCTGCGTCAGCTCCTGGCCCGCGTTGAGGTGCAACGCCAGCCCGTCCGCGCCAATGCCGTCCACCAGCCGGCGCGTCCCATCCACGCCCAGCCCGATGGCCTGAAACATGCCGATGTTGCCCAGGAGCGCCACCGTGGGCGCCACCTGCCGCACCTGGAAGGACGCGGCCCGCGAGGCGTCCTCCGACATGGCGCGCTGGCTGCCCACACCGAAGGCCAGGCCGTGGCGCTCGGCGAGCAGCGCCAGGTCGCGATTCACCGCGCCCGCACGCTCCGTCCCACCCGTCATGCCGGTGACGAGCAGCGGGTAGCGCAGCCGCTTGCCCAGGAACGCCGTGGACAGGTCCACGTCCTCCACGGACATTTCCGGCATCGCGCAGTGGACCAGCTTGACGCACTCCAGCAGGGTGCTGTTACCGGTGGGTGCGACATCACCCGTGACGCACAGGTCGAGATGCGCATCCTTGCGTCTGGCTGTGATGTCGTCGCCCATCTCGTTGAAGTCCGGTCTGCCCTGGGTGGAAGGCGCGTAGGTGCCTGAGTGGCCAAAGTTTCCTGAGCAAGCACGGCGGCCAAGGTGCAAGCCAAAGGGCCCGGGCGGTCAGTCCCGGCGTGTGGTCAGCAAACCTGAGTCGAGCCCATGCAATGACGGCGCCATGATGCGCCAGGCCGAATCCAGCGTGATTCAGGAGGATGAAACAGCCAGGCTCCGCGTTTGACACGTCAGCCGCAGTTGCTGACGCGTCAACTGGCCTCATGACACACCCTGTGCCTACCCCAAATGCGGTCGCTGGGTCATGCGGACATCAACGCGAGTGAGCGCGGCGCGCACGAGACTGTCGAACTCCCTGGCCAGCAAGGCTGGGGGCCATTCCCCTGGAGTTGCCCCCGTCAAATCGGACAGCTCAGGGCTGGGAATGAGCAGTACGGAATTCGCGGGGTGACATCATCTTCAGTCCGCGCCGAGGACCTGGGCGGACTGGATGCGGCGCTATCGCTTGCTCACGTACGACCGGCTGGTCGGAGAGAACTTCAGCGCGGCGCGGCCCCGGCAGGCAGTGCCCACGTACAGCGCGCGGCCGTGCCCTGTCGAAATGGACACGGCGGGGGCGAAGCGGGAAGGTTCCCGGAGCGCGGGATGCCCGAAGGGGCGCCGACCCACGTTGGAGCGAGGCCTTGCGCGTCCCTCCCTGGGTCGGGCTTCGATGCAAGCCCATCAGCCTTGACGCTGCTCGTCCGGTCCGCCACCCTGCGTCGGCTTCAAATCCTCTCTTGAGTGGGCCTGGCAACGCGATTCGGCGTGCTTCGAGGTGGAAGGCCTGGCTGAGAGAGGTCCCTCGTGACCTGGAGCGTTCATGACCACCGCTCGTATCCTGGGCATTGGCTGTCTTTCCGCATTGCTGAGCCAAGGCTGTATGGAATCCCCCGCTGTCCATTCCCCCGACCGCACCGCGCCACAAAAGACAGACATCTCCGCCGCCTCACTGGACTCGGCCCCCGCCATCCTCACGACGGAGCTCACCCAGGCAACTGAAGGCGTGACGTACCGTCGTGCTCCCGGTGTCGCGGAGGCAATCCTCGCGGCGGGAGGCACCGCGCCGCTCCAGGTGAGCGCCACCGGACTCCCGTCTGGTCTCACGATCGACGAGGACACCGGCATCCTCTCTGGGATTCCCGCGCCCGGTATGGCGGGAAGCCACGCGGTGGACGTCGTCGTCATGGACGCGAACGGGCAGACAGCCCAGGCCACGCTGTCGCTGGAGGTGGTGGCTCCGCGGGCGCTCGGGTCCAATGGCACGGTGGGCGTGGAGCCGGAGGGCAGCCCCATCACGGACGCGCTGACCGTCTTCGTGATTGGAGAGGATGGGCGCGCACACGAGGGCGCGGGCGTACGGGTGCGAAAGAATGGCGTGGAGTACGTGCCCGCGCGTGAAGCGCTCACGGATGCAGAGGGGCGCGCCTACTTCACCGGCCTGGGGCTGGATGGCGTATCGGATACCGTGGACGTGACCGCCAACGGCGCGGGGCTCTCCAACGCCACGATGGCGCGGGTGAATGCCTCGCTGGTGACGCTGCTCGTCCCCGGCTACCCGGTGCCCCTGCCGCGCGGCAGCGCGAGCGCCACCTGGGATGCGCAGGCGGGAGGCTTCATCATGACAGGCGGACGGGGCTCGGGCACAAACCAGCCCACGGGGTGTCTCAATGACACGGTGGCGCTCACCTCCGTCGCGACCGGAACCTGGGAGGAGTGGGGCGTCCCGGGACTCTCGACGCCCGCGGCGCCTCCGGCGCGGGTCGGTGGCGCCTTCCAGTATCGGGAGAGCGGCATCAGCGTGCTCTTCGGTGGAGAGAGCTGCACGGGGTCGAAGCTGTCGGACACGTGGCAGTTCAACTCGGCCACTCGGACCTGGCAGCAAGTGGGGGCGCCGGGGCCCTCCGCGCGTTCGGGCGCAGCGGTGACGGCCTCCCCGGTCTCGGGCAGCATCTTGCTGTTCGGAGGTACCTCCGGGACGGGCTCGCAGGGAGGCCTGTTCGTCAACAACGAGCTTTGGAGCCATGCCCAGGGGTGGGCCAAGTTGTCTCCCACCGGGACGTTGCCGGCCGCACGTGCCTTCGCCGCCGCCGCGCTCGACACGAGCTCCGGGCTCATGTGGATCTGCGGCAGTGCGAGCGGCGCGCCCATCGGCGCCGACCTGGCGACGTGCTCCACGTACAACCGCTCGACCAATGCCTGGGCGAGCGCGCCCTCGCTGCCGGCGGTCCGTCGCGGTGGATTGATGGCTTATCGGCCCGGCGCGGGGATGTACCTCTTCGGAGGAACGTCCAACGGTGCCGCGCGCAACGATCTGCTCCGGTTCAGCGCGGGGGCGTGGACCACGATCACCGCGCAGGGCGCAGCGGGGAGTCCTCCGAGCAGTGGTGGGGTGAAGCTCGAGACGGACCCCACGACAGGCGACCTCGTCCTCCTCACGGGGACCGGGGCGGTGTGGACCTTTGACGGAACGGCGTGGCAGCGGGCCACTCCGTCGTCCGCGGCGGAGACCGTCACGCTGTCGGGGACGATTTCGGGCGGAGTGACGAGCGGCTTCAGTGGCGCCACCATCTGGGTGGTCGCGCCCACCGGCTTCAGCGCGACCACGTTCTACGTCGGTCTGACGGGTGGGGTCGCCAGCTACAAGCTCGCGGGGGTGCCGGCGGGCGTTCCGCTCTCCGTCTATGCCTACTACGAGTCGGGAGGCCTTTATTCTCACAAGGACGTGGGGGAGGTGGGGCCGCTGGTCGCGGACACGACGTTGGACATCGCGCTGGAACCAGGCCCCCTGGCGACCACGACGACGACAGGCACCCTCGTGCCTCCCGCGGATTGGCCCGCCTTCATCAATGCCCGCTATGCGCGAGGGGTTCGCCTCCAGTCAGGACTTCCCGCGCAGCCCAATGGCCCCCCAGAGAGCACGGGCGGCACGTCGAGGACGTTCTCCGCGACCTACATCCCTGCGTCCGCACCCGCCACTCAGGCCGTCTCGCTCGAGGCGACGGTCGTGGCGGCAGCGCTCTGCGAGACGTTGACGACCCGGGTCTACAATCCTCCCGCGGGTGCTGTCGGCGCGGTGGCGCTACCGGATGGCATCCGGGGCGTGGCGCCGGGGCTGAGTGAATGCGGCACCGGGACGGTGCCGACGGTCGCGGAGGGGGCGTATCAGCTCACCGCGCCCGCGGGCACGGAGTTGCTCTCCGTGCGTCGAGGCGCGCGAGGGATGTCGTGGGACTGGGTGTATCTCTCGCAGGCACAGGCGGGCGCGCAGGCCTTCGACTTCCCGCAGCCCAGCACGCTGGCTCCGAGCAGGCCCGCCCCCAGCGGTCAAGGCACGGCCTGGGAGGTGACCGCCAACGTCTTCGAGCCGGGCTCCGGCTTCCGCTACGAGCAGTTCGAGTCCGCGAATCTGCGGCCCACGAGCACCGCGCGCAGCCACCCGCGCGGCTTCGTGCGTCAGTAGCCGACGCGTCTATCATGCGGTTCATGGCCTACGAGGACTGGGGAACGAGACGCGGCGTCATCGCACAGCGTGGCAACGAGTGGGAACGCACCATCACCTCACGTTCGCTGTTCGCCAGCACGCCAGCGTGTTCGCGACTTCAATACCCGGCGCACCTGGGCCCGTAGCTGGTCAGGCGCCAGGTATTGCGTGAGACGCTCGTAGAGGAACGCGCGGGGCTTGTTACGCACGCCCCGCGCGGCTCCGGATTTCGCGCCGCGAACCTATGGGCTTCGACACGCACCGCACGTCCCCAACTGAGTGCGCGATACTCAATCCCCACCACTCTGGCACTCGAGTTTGCCCACAAGCTCGCGGCACTCGACGCGCTCAACCAGCAACTCGGACAGCCCGCTGCGTCCGCGCCGGCGGCTCCAACCGAGACGGGCGGGGCGCGCCCGCCTGGCGGCAAGCGCAAGCCGACTGGCCATCGCGACCTACGCGAGGCCGACCTCCCGGAGGAACGCATCGAGCTGAACGCCCCGCTGCTTGAGGGCTCCGCCCCGAGGATCGGCGCCGACGCTCGTGACCGCACCGCTGCCGCCGCAGCTCCTTCCGCGCGCGCTCGCGACACCTTCGCTCCTGGCGCACGTCCTCAGCGACAAGTTCTGCGACGGCCTGCCGTTCCATCGCCAGGAGTGTATGGCTTAGACTCGCCGCATGGGACTCTTGACCTTCAGCATCAACGTCACCTTGGACGGCTGCGTCGACCACCAGGAGGGAATCGCCGACGACGAGACACACGCCTTCTTCACCCGCCTCATGGACGAGTGCGGGGCGATGCTGTGGGGCCGCGTCACCTACGAGATGATGGAGAGCGACTGGCCAGCGGTCGCCCGCGGCGACGAGGAGGCGCCGCCGGCGATGCGCGAGTGGGCGGTCAAGCTGGAGGCCAAGCCGAAGTACGTCGTGTCGTCGACGCGAAAGGACTTCCCGTGGACCAACAGCCACCACATCGCCGGCGACCTGCGCACGGGCGTGCAGAAGCTCAAGGACGCGACCCCGGCCGGCGTGCTCCTCGGTAGCGGCAAGCTCGCGACCGAGCTGGACCGGCTGGATCTGATCGACGAGTACAAGTTCCTCGTCCACCCCAGGATCGTCGGCCACGGCCCGACCCTGTACCAGAGCGGGCTGCCCAGCACGCGACGTCTCGAGCTGGTCTCGGCGAAGCCGCTCCGCAGCGGCACGGTCGCCATGCACTACCGGCGCGCGCGCTGAGACGCCCGGCCCCGTCCGCCGGGAGCAGATCTTGACGAACGGCTCTCGGACTGCCTCGGCCGCGCTTCTCGACCGGCACAGCCCTTTGCTCTCGGCTCTCTGCTCATGCCGGCTCGGGTCATCTGGGTAGGGAAGACAGCGCCCCGGAGCCCCCCAAATCCTCGGCAGGGCGCGGGCGTTCGCCCACGTCGGTCTCCTCCCGCTTCAAGCGCCAGGGCCCCAGGAACGCGGAAGGCTGCCGCCTGGCGCTCCGCGGCAGCCGCTCCACTCGGGCTAATGAGTCGCCTGACAACCAGCCGAACATCTTGGGCGCATCGCCAAGCTGCCGCACCAGGTAGTGAATGTCGAAAGCAATAGGAACATCACCGCCTTTCCTACGGCGCTTCGGGCTTCGCTATCAACTCCGGATCGCTCTTCGGGAGTCGGGCAATGGTCACCGCAACTCCGGCAAGGGCGACAGCGATGGCGACGCCGATCCAGACGCCGTAAAGCGCATACCCCAGAATGAAGCCACCCAGAACGGGGGACAAGATGTCCGTTACCGCGATCAGTGCTTGTGCCGCTCCCATGACGACTCCTTGCCGCTCGGGAGGGACTTGGACGGAGAGCGCCGCAAGGTAGGTGGGCTTTGCAAGGGCGTCGCCGGTGCTGACGCAAAGCACTGCAAAAGCGAGAACGGGCAAGGTGTCGGCCAGGCCAGCGGTCAGGAATCCGGCGCAGACAAGGGCGAATATCAAGACGATCAAGTTCCGCTCGGTGAAATACTTTCCCAGCCAACCCAATAGGAAAAGTTGGACAAGGACATTGATCACACCATCGACCATCATGATGTAGCTCAGTTCCTTCGGTCCGAAAGCGTGGCCGTTCCAGATGAATGTATCCGCGAGAAATACGGGCATCTGCGAGGTGTACATGCCATAGGCGAAGAAATGGCACACCATCACGATGACAAGTATTCGGAGCACGGGGGCCCCCAGGATCGCGCGGAACGAACGCTTCTCTCCGTTGGTTTGGCCCTCAAGGCGAGGCGTCGCCCATCCGTCTTTCAGCCGGAAGAAAGTCACGACGACGGCAAGGAGCGTCAACACGAGGGCTGCGTAAATCGGCGCGGTCAATGAGGTGTCGGACAAAAGGCCAGAAAGGCCCGCGCCGACAATCCCTCCCAAACCTACCCCGCCTGTCAAAATGCCAATGGATTGCCGTCGATTCTTGGCGTCCGAATGATCCGCGACGTAGGCTGCGGCGGCCGAGAGGTTCCCCGCAGTCATTCCGAAAAGCGCTCGGGCAAGCAGTATGAAGAAGATGTTCGGCGCGCTTGCGAGCAACAGCAAGCTCACTGCTGCGGCGAACTGGCTCGCAAGAAGAATCCGTTTCCGGCCGAATCGGTCGGAAAGCTGGCCGAGGACTGGGGCGGAGGAGAACTGGCTGAAAGCCTCCGTCGCAACGACGATGCCCAGGACCAGCGGAGAACCCCCCATCTCCCGTATATAGAAGGGCAGCACCGGCATAACAGCAGCCATACCGGCGGCATACATGCTGACGATCACAAAGACCGGCAGGAGCAACCGCCAGTCAAGCGTCTTCGGCCTACCGGTCGCATCTTTCGGTAAGGAATCAGTTGTCATTTCCCATTCCTCCGGCATTCATGACAAAGACTGTGCGGCGGGTGCCGTCATCCTGCGGCCATGCTTTGTCGCAAGCGGCGAAAGGCACCCGCTTGAAGACCCTCTCCAGGCCGCTGCCCATCAGTTCGATCGCCGAGGCGCTCAGGACGGGGCTTGGCAGGGTGATGTCCTGCGCAGACACCGAGCCCACCTGGCCCCCCCAACGGGAACGACTCGTCCGCGCTGTCATGTGCGCCCGACGCACGGGCCTTGACGATATGGCTGATGGCGACGGTGCTTACCCGAATCAGCTTCTCGCCTTCGGATGCCACAGGGGAGCCAAGCACGCCCAGCGCAGGTACCAGTCCCGCAGCGGTAACGGTCGCGGCTTTCATTTCGATTCTTCTTCAAGACGAGCCACACCCATGCGGGCCAAATAGACCTCGAGCTCCGCGGTCTGGTCCGCGTTCAGGATTGCGCCGACATATCCGTCCGGACGAATCAGCACGCACTCGCCTGGTGCCAATGCGTAGGCGTCACGAATGTGCTCCCACGCGTCGACGACCTCGCTCTGCGCGCCGATGTGGTGGACATGCAGGCCCGGACGTGCCTCGATCAATGCACCGTCGGCCTCATGGACCAGCAGTGTCCAGTGCGGCCCCTGGAACAGTTGGAACAGCCTCGATGGCTGGCCTGCCGCGCCACGGATCGGAGCGTCCGGCGCGCGGTCTCCCGCACGCAGGCCGCCCTTGCGTTCGGGCAGTTCCTTGGCGAGCGGTGAGTCCGGATAACCGATATCGAGCTGACGCACCTCGCGTCCTCGCCGCATCCCGCCTTGTTTCTGGGCATCGAGCAACCGGGTCGAGAGGCCGAGCATGGCCTCGGCCACCGGGCGCCGTTCGACCTCATAGCTGTCGAGAAGGTCTTCCCGCGCCCCCCGTAGCGAGGCCGCGAGCTTCCAGCCCAGGTTGTAGGCATCCTGCACGCTGGTGTTCAGCCCCTGTCCGCCGGTCGGCGGATGCACGTGGGCGGCGTCACCCACGAGGAACACTCGGCCCACGCGGTAGCGCTCGGCCAGCCGCGCGTTCATCTGGTAATCCGAGGCCCAGGACACCGAGCGCACGATGATGTCTGCGCGCCCCGTGCGTCCGGCGATCAGGGCGGTCAGCCCGTCGGCCGAGAGGTCGGCCTGTGCATCCGGCGGGATCGGCGCCTGGAGCTGGAAGAGATCGGTTCCGGCCAGCGAGCAGATCGCGACCATCCGCTCCATGTCGCCGTCGTTGAATTGGTGCCACGCATCGGGGGCCAGCCCCGTCAGCACGACATCCGCCACCAGGGCGTGCACGCCCAGCGTCTTGCCGGGGAAGTCCACGCCGAGCGTTTTCCTCACGAAGCTGCGCCCGCCATCTGCGCCGACCAGATAGCGGGCGTGAAGGGTTTCCTCGCCGTTCGGTCCCGCAAAGCGCGCAATGACGCCACTGCCATCCTGCTCGAAGCCGAGCAACTCGCAGCCGAATTCCACCCGATGGCCCAGCTCGTTCAGCCGCTCGCGCATGATGCGTTCGGTCACGAACTGCGGGACCATCAAGGGCAAGTGGTAAGGCTCGGCAGGGGTCGGCTCGGCGTCCTCGGCCATGTCCGAATCGAGATAGCTGCCGTCATCGCGATAGGTACGCTGCCGCGGATAGAGTCCGCCGGCCGCCACCGCCCTGTCGAGGATGCCAAGGTCCTCGAAGATTTCCTGCGTTCGCGGCTGGATGCCCTTACCGCGCGAACCCGGGAACGGCCTGGACATCTTCTCGAGCAGCCGGAACGCGACGCCGCGGCGCGCCAGCTCGATGGCGAGGGTGAGGCCAGCCGCGCCGGCACCGCAGATCAGAACGTCGGTCGTCGAATGGTTTGCCATGCCAACTCCAATATGTGCAATATGCACCCAATAGGAGCCACGCTATGCCCATCAGAAAAAATGTGCAAGATGCACACATTTCCGAACAGATGAAGGTGCTACACGGGGCGCTGGTCAGCATCGTCAGTGCGCTGAATCGGCCGCGGAACGACGAGAAGATGATCGAGGAAGCCGGCATCCGGCTCGATCGGGCACTGTTCTCCGTGCTCGTGGGCATCGAGCGGCTGGGGCCCATTGGTGTGGTGGACCTAGCCGAGCGTGCGGGACGCGACTACACCACTGTCAGCCGGCAGGTGGCCAAGCTCGAAAGCCTCGGCTTGGTGAAGCGCCGCGAGAATCCCCTTGATCGCCGCGTGCGTGAGGCGGTCATATCGGTGAGGGGGAAGGCGATGACGGACCGCATCGACGCGGCGCGCGAGCGGATGGGCCACGCTATTTTCAAAGACTGGGACAAGGACGAAATAGAAGTCTTCGTGAGACTGATGCGGAAGTTTGCCGATGCCCTGGAAAAAGAGCCGCCGGCTGGTTCATAGGTGAGATCGTCAACCGCAAACCCGCGTCCCGGTTTCGGCCGAGGCGGGGGATTTCAAGGAGCGCCCGCGCATAGCGGCAGTCTAGCCACCACGCGCCAGCGCTGGTACGGCAATGTCATCCAATGACATTCAGCTTGTTAGACCAAGGAGCCGGATTCTCCGGGCCTGTCTGCCCATGCACGGGCTGGGGGCGCTCGCCGTCAGGCGCGGGGGCGATGGGCCTCGAAAATGCTGCTGGGAGGGCTGATGCGCGTCCTGCTTCAGGCGCTTCACATCCAACCTTCTGCCCTCTCCACCGGGGGGCCAAGCCCATAGGTTTCAACCTTGGGGCGAGGAACACCGTAAACGCCGCCTTCGCCCGGCTCACCCGCAAGCCCCTGCCCACCAATGTCCTCCAGGATGCCTTCTCCCGCATGGAGCCCAGCCTGGCCCCGGTGCCCTCCGCGCTCGCCACCGCCGCGGCCCACGCGAAGGCGCCGGGCTTCATCCCCGACGCCGGCCTCCAGGACCTGGTCGACCTGAGCGTCCTGGACGAGGTGCGCGGCGCGGCGAAGCAATAGGCGCGTGCTACCATTGGTGGATGACAAGCCACCTCGCCTGCATCGGACTCCGCCCCAAAGACAAGGCGGCCTTTGGGCACGTCATGGATTCCCTGCTGGAGCACACCACGACCGCGGGCACGACGCGCGACCACGAGTTGAAGGTGTGGTCCGACGATTCGGGTGCGAGCTACAGCTTCGTCTTCAACCACGCGGGCAAGGTGCAGTGCGCCACCCCGGGCTTCCGGGCGGAGTCGCGCCTGCGGGTCCGCGCCACCGGATTTGCCGCCGACAAGAGCTGCCGCTTCTGCGACTCGCTGGCGGCCGAGTTGGTGGACCTCGAAGGCGACGCCCTCTACCCATTCGCCACGCAGCTCGATGACCTCGTGCTGGTGCGCGAGCGCATCCAGACCGACATCATGCTGGAGCTGGCCCAGTGCGCCTTCGCCGAGTCGCTGCAGGCTTGGCCGGACAAGGCGGCCTACGAGGCCTCGCGCAAGCCGGGGAAGGCGCTGCTGGGCTCGCAGTTCTTCATCCCCGACCCTGCCTCGCTCATGTCGAAGGGCAGCCCTCCTCGGCCCGTCGAGCCCCGAGCCCACTTCACCGGGCACGTCGAGGCCGCGGACGTGCGCACCAACGGCGTCACCGGCCACCCGTTCCAGCACGCCCTCGTGCGGACCTATGGAGGCACTTATGACGTCCTCGCGGCGGCCGACGAGGCGACACCCCGGCTGCGGCCCGGCAACATCGTGAGGGGGACCTTTTGGCTGGTGGCGCGCGTAACGGCGGGGCTGGGCTGACCCCGGCCGCGAGAGTGGCCATGACCTTGCGCAGGAAGGGCACCAGTCCCTTGTCGATGGGAAGCAGGTCCCGCATGGCAGCCCCTGGTCATGTCGCTCGCGTGAAACCGAACCGCCACGAGGGTGCCCGCAGTGAGGTCCACGTCCGACTTGGGGAGCTGTGCCTACCCGAAATTCAGTGGCTGCGCGAAGTTCGCGGTGAGCGTCAAGGTAGTTGTCGCGTGAGAGGGTTCAGCCGATGCGCGTCATCTCCTGCTCAGTCGGCGTTCATTTCACCCAACTTCAATTTTTGGGCCCCACGACTGTCACTGCACGCACCGCGTAGTCGCCAAACGCCCAGTCCGGGTTCTGCTGTTGCTCAACAACGTCCCGCGCAGTTTGACAAGGACGCATGGCTCTGTTCCGGCGGCCCCCTTCGTCCAAAGCCGTGACACGGCCTGTAGGACCTGACACCGTAGGAGAGCGATAATCGGCACGAGCCCACGACCGTTGCCAGCATCGCCTCGACTTGGCGCCATGGTTCCTTCCATTAGTGATTCGAGCCCCGAACGCATGCGGCACGGGTTGGGGGCCATGGCCCTGCTTCTCGTGGTCCTCATCTGGGGGGTGTTCGTCGTAGTCCCTGTCTGGCTTCAGGCCGCGCAGGCATGCTTCCCGAACTTCGACCTGGGTATCTATTCCCAGGCAGTGGCGCGCTTGTCGTTGGCGGAGCCCAACCCGTGGATCAGCGCGCGGCAGGTCTTCATCTTCAACGACCACTTCGACCCCATCCTCTGGGTGGCACATCCTCTGGCGCGGATAATCCCACCCATGTGGGCCGCGTTGGTCGTCGAGGCACTCTTCGTGCTGCTCACCGTGGCCCCCCTGCTTTGGCTCCACTTGAAGGGGTTGCTGAGCCGCAATGCCTTGGTTCTGCTCGCGGCACTCCTGCTGCTGAGTCCCAGCATGGTGGAGGCCATGAAGTTCCCCGTCCACCCGACGACGTGGTCCGTGCTGCCCTGGGTGCTGACGGGATTGGCCTTCCATCTGCGCCGCCAAGGATTGCTCCTGGCGTCGCTGGTCCTCCTGTTTGCCTGCAAGGAGGAGTTCGCTTTCGGAGGCGTCATGCTGACCCTCGCGCTGTTCCTGCGTGGGGAGCGACGCCTGGCGACATTCGTGGGGGCGCTGTCGCTCGCCTGGCTCACATGG
This sequence comes from Myxococcus sp. AB036A, assembly GCF_006547355.1. Taxonomy (NCBI): domain Bacteria; kingdom Pseudomonadati; phylum Myxococcota; class Myxococcia; order Myxococcales; family Myxococcaceae; genus Myxococcus; species Myxococcus sp. AB036A. The sequence continues at coordinate 13,287 of NZ_VHLC01000128.1, forward strand.
GTCTATGGGCTGCGCCCTTGGCTCCTGGGCCCCACCGTGGACTACACCTCCCGCCTCCGACAGGGGATGGAGGGAGGCTGGTTCCACTATCTCTCGCTCCGTCTGGCTCCGCCTCATGTGTCGCGCATCGGCACCCTGACGCTGCTGTTCGTCCCACTGGGGGTCTGGGCATGGCGTGAACGGCTGCGGCCCGACTGGACCTGGCTGCTGGTCCTGCTCCCGATGCTGGGCATCCGCTTCCTCGCCATGGCCTGGCGGTTTCACTATGGCGTATCGGTTGTCGCCGCGGCGCTCATGGGCTTCCTGCCTGTCCTCCGCACCCGGAGCCCGCCCTGGTGGGTCATCGCCTCCACCAGCGTGGTGCTCCTCGCCAGCAACGAGCCGAACCTGCGGAAGCTCACGAGCACGCTTGTCTCTCCCCAGACCTCCCCGCGTCATTGTCCCAGGACACCGGAGCGACTGGCGAGCCTCTCTCGGGGCGTGGACATGCTCACCCAGCACAGTGAGGGCTCGGCGCTGCTGAGCAGCAACCTTGTCGCCTTGCTGGCGGACCGCAGCGAAATCTACGCCGTGGGTGGCCCACAGCCGGACGAGGGGCGCGTCCATGAGTGGGTGCTCGTCGAGAAGCCTCCGCATGGTGACGTCTGGCCCCTCACCTCCACGCGAGTACGGGAACTCATCGACGTCTGGCGCACAGATGCAAGCACGCAAGTCATTATCGATGATGAGAACGTTTTCATGGCGCGAGGGCGCTTTACTGCGCACCGCTGACCCTACAAATTATTGAGCGTCGTTCCACTGACCGCAGGGGCATACCCTGCGCTGCAAAGGCTCCAGTCCTCTGACCGGGAGAAGATTGGTGAGTTGTAGCCGAACTTCGCCCGGGCCTTTGGGACAGTGAACCGCCAGCGGATTCGCAGCCTCTGTCGGTTGGCCCACCGCTCCCATGCGCCCGTTTCCTGGTCGAGCTTGTCAAGGGTGCGGCCATCCCCCTCGCAGAACGTCCATCGGGCGCTTCCCGAGGACGGCGTCGCGACCGGCTTGGACGGGCCCGTCATGGATCACCGGAGGGCTCCACCCAAGGCGGTCGTCTCGAAGGCGGCCCGTCCTCGAGGGGCCTCTGCGTGGTGAGCGGCGCCTTCCTCCAGTTCACTGCCGGGGGGAGCACTCGCTCGCGGGCTGCTCGGCGACGTATCGCTGCTTGACCCAACCCTCCCGTCCATTGAACTTCACCCGGACCCACCCCTTCAGCTCCTGAGCCCTGGAGGGAGGAGTGAAAACCAATGGAACACAGGTCGCCGTCGCTGGCAGCTTGTCGAGCTTCGCTCCCAGAGCACTTGACTGAGGCCTCTCGCGCAGCCAGAGCACATCGTCTGCAGCCACATCGACAACCTTGAGGAAGTGCCTGAATCGAGCCTCATCGACCAAGGGTGCTCGCTTTCGACCTTCCGCGTCGAGCAGGTAGCTCCAGCCACTGTGAGTGCCTGCCACGCCCACGACCCCCGTCTCCCGGAATGGCTTGCCCACCTTCAGGAGCTCCGACCTCACGGACTGAAGCGCCTTCACGTGCGGAAGGCTGATGTCACATCCGTACCAGAGTGAGAACACCACCTCCTCCGTCCAGGACACATCCAGGAAACACCAGCTGATCGCCCCCTCGGATAGAGAGGCATTTTCACCGCCGTACCGCTCGAGGGCCGTGTCCTTGGCGAACTGGCCTCGTTCCGTCGAAGTGAACCTCCGCACCTCGAGGTTCGCGCTGACGCGCTGCCCGCCATCCGCACGGAGGTTCTGCAACGTCCACCGCCCGACCGGCGTGGTCGCGTCGCAGAGGAAGTCCCGGTTCCAAGCTCCCGGCTCTCGCGGGGTCGCACTGCAGAGGGTACCTCCCATCCTCTCGGTCGACGACCGGCTCGCGTCCACACGCCTGGCCCCGGCTGGGGCAAGAACCGCGTCGATTGCGGCAAGGGTGGTCGCGACTTCGTCCGGAGTCTCGGCGTGCGCGCCCCCCGCCACGAGCTGACTCACGAGCATCACGAAGCCAAGGAGACCCACCCGACGGAACGCCCTCGGCCCACGACTCCGCATCATCACGACCTCCCCTTTTCACCCAGGTACGCCCTGACACCGCAAAGCCCACTCGGGAGAATCAAGCACGGGTGTGCCTACCCCAAATTCGGTCGCTGCGTCATGGATGCGCCAAGCTCACCATGGGCAGCGCGCCAAGACGAGTGAGCGAGGCGCGCGCGGCGGGCGCCGGGCATCAATGCCAACGCGGGGGCATATTCGGCGACAAGTGCTGCGCAGAGTCACCAGAGCACGGCGGCGTGGAGGACTCCAACCTCAGGCCATACATGTGAGGCATGTCGGCCTCCGCAGAGCGACCGAAAGGTCTCAGGTCAACTTCTGCTCGAACTGGGAGATGACATCACCCAGGACGCTCAGGAAGTAGCTATCCGCAGAGCGTCCCTCATCGCGAATGGCGAGGAGAAGCGGATAGAAGCTCGGGTCGCCCAGAGACGCAGCGGCCTCGAGCGCGTACACAGTCACCGGATTGCCACAAAGCGCAGCGTGCACGGCTCCGACAGCGCGAGGGTCCTTGCGGGCCGCCAGGCCCACCAGTGCCTCCCCGAAAATCTCCGGGTCCTCATCGCCGAGGCGCACCGCAAGCGCATCACGCAGCCGCGGTGTGTCGATCTCCTCCTGGAGCGTCCCCAGACCAAAGGTCGCCCAATCCCGAACATCGCGGTCCTCGTCAGCCGAAAGCTGGATGAGCGCCTCAACCGCTTCCGGCGCATCCAAGACCGCCAGTCCGTGCACCGCGCCATATCGCGCCTCGGCAGCGGGATGATTCGCCAGACCGATGAGTTCGGTCAGCGCGCGGGGCTCCACCATGTGCCCCAGTGCAACGCCTGCTGAGAGCAGGACCAGGGGCTCCCTCTCCCGCCGAAGCAGGTCCAATAGCGCTTCGCCACGCTCCCCTGAGAAAACGGGGTTCCCGGCGCCAAGCTGGCCAAGAATATCCGCGCCGCGCCCCCGCGCCTTCGCGGAGGAGGTGCCGAGAAGTTGGATGGCGGCGTCCAACACGTCACGCGTCCCCCGACAATGCAGTGTTCGGATGGCATCCCAAGCGCGCTCATCATCTTCGTCCCCTTCGAGGGCAACCTGGATGAGTTCTTCGGTGCTTCCCTCGTCTCCATGTTCTGGACGACTCATGATCTCCCTGTGTACTCCGAGACCGCTGAACACGCACGCCAGCGCCGCATCACCCGCGGCTGGGCTACCACACGCGCTCGTCCAATTGGCTCTTTGGGTCATGAGCGCGTCAAGGCCACCATCGCCAGTGCGTCATCGCGAGCGAGGCGCGCACGTAGGAGAACACCTCGTCTCCCAGCCGAGCGGCGCGGCCTTCCCAGGAGCCGCGACTGCGTGGCGCAAGTCCGCGCGGTGCTGGGGCAGATGCTCCTCGTGGGTTGCAGTAGAGGCCAGGTCCTATACTGTCGACCCAACAATGGAGGGCGGCTTGAGACTCGTTCGACGGGTGAGACTCGCGCGGCTGGCTGTGGCGGCGACTATCATCTCAAGCTTCGGTTCGGCCGCGGCCGAGCCCGAGGTGAAAACAGTGCCCGAGGTTCTGGAGGTGGGGGCACTCACCTCGGCCTTCGCGGAATTCCAACGGACGTGTGACGCCGAGGGACGGCGACTGTGGGGCCAGTCGCTGTGTGCCCCGCTCCTCGTCGTCCATCCCGTCACGCGCGTCTTCGTCGCGAGCACCTGGCCGAAGGGAGCGGGGACAGGGCCCTGGGTGGGAGTGCTCCCCTCGGAGCTCACCATCGCCAACACGGCCCTGACTTGGGCGGGAACCACCTGGGTCCAGCTCCAAGCTCCGTTGCCCGACGCCCCCGCGCGTCGCCGTGCCCTGCTTGCCCACGAGGCTTTTCATCGGCTCCGCACCACCTTGGGCCACCCTGGGCGGGAGAAGGACAATGCCCACCTCGATGGCCTCGAGGGCCGCACGCTGCTGCAACTCGAGTGGCGTGCCCTCGAGGCCGCCCTGCGCGCGACGACACCCTCGGTCCGCAGCCGCGCCGTCGAGGACGCACTGGTGTTCCGTCGCGAGCGCCGAGCGCTCTTCCCTGAATCAGCGGTTGCGGAAAGGCTCCTCGAGGAGCACGAAGGCCTCGCCGAATACACGGGCGTGGCGCTGGCGGTGGCCGACGCACGTGGCAGGCGAGCCCTAGCGCTGGAGAACCTCGCCAATGCCGTCAAGCGAAGCTCCTTCGTGCGCTCCTTCGCCTATGCATCAGGCCCCGCCTACGGCCTCCTGCTGGACGAGGCGGGCCCCCGCGCCCAGGGGTGGCGTGCCCGAGCGCTCGCCGGAGCGGACCTGGGAACGCTGCTCCAGGACGCACTGCGGCTGGGCACGCCCGAGCCCTCACCCGAGCGCGAAGCACGCTACGGAGGCGCCGCTTTGCGAGATACCGAACGCGAGCGGGCTCGCCTCGCCCAAGCCCGGGCCGAGGCGCTGCGCAAGAAGTTGGTGGAGGGCCCAGTGCTACACCTTCCCCTGGTTCGCATGCGCATCCAATTCAACCCCGGTGAGCTCATCCCGCTCGCCGAGCACGGCACGGTGTATCCCGGCGCTCGCATCGTCGATGCATGGGGCTCGCTCACTGCGACCTCCGACGTGCTCCTCTCCTCGGACTGGAAGACGGCCACGGTGAACGCCCCCCGCTCGGAGCCCCGAGATGCTCGCTGGGAAGGCGAGGGCTGGGTGTTGGAGTTGGCCCCCGGCTGGCGCGCCAACGCGGGGCCCCGACCAGGAGACCTGGTTCTCCAAGCCCCCGAGGCTCGCTCACCGACACCTCAACCCTGAGAGGGTGTTGTCGAACCCTCATGCAGGAGCGAGCCGGCGCAGCAGGAGCGCCGTCATGGCCAGCCCGATGAAGGCCTCGCTGGAGGCGGGCTTCTGCTCGTAGTCTTTGCCGAGGCGGCGAAAGAGGTTCACCCAGCAGCGCTCCACCACCATGAATCCGCGAGGAAGCGGTGGCCGCTCAATCTCGGGAGGCAGGCCGTACCAACGCTGCCGCCCCTCGTTGGGGCGACGGGTAGCGCTTCCCCATGTTCTCCCGGTGCTCACCGCGCCGAGCTTCGACAACACCCTCTAAAGGGTGAGCAGCACCTTGATGGCGCGGCGCTCGTGCATCGCCTTGTAGCCCTCGCTCGCTTCCGCGAGCGGTAAGGTGAGGTCGAAGACCTTGCCAGGGTTGATCTTCCGGTCCCAGATGAGCTGGATGAGTTCGGGCAGGAACCGGCGCACCGGGGCAGGGCCTCCGTGCAGGTGCACCTCGGAAAAGAACAACTCGTCCGCCGGGAGGGAGACGCCCTCGTGGGAGACGCCGACGTAGCCGATGTGCCCGCCGGGGCGGGTGGCGCGAATGGCCTGCATCATCGACTCCTGGGTGCCGACCGCTTCAATCACGCTGTGCGCGCCGAGCCCATTCGTCATCTGCTTGATTCTCGCCACGCCCTCGTCGCCCCGCTCCTCGACGATGTCGGTGGCTCCGAACTCGCGGGCCAGCGCCTGCCGCTTGGCGTGACGGGACATGGCGATGATGCGCTCGGCTCCCAGTTGCTTGGCGGCCAGGACGCCCATCAGCCCGACCGCGCCGTCACCGACCACCGCCACCGTCTTGCCCGGGCCAGCCTCGGCGGCGACAGCGGCGAACCAGCCCGTGCCGAGCACGTCGGAGGCGGCGAGCAACGACGGAATCAGCTCCGGCGGGGGCTGCGCGGGCGTGGCCACGAGCGTCCCGTCCGCGAGGGGGATGCGGGCCCGCTCGGCCTGGGTGCCAATCGTCTGCGACACGAACTCGCCGCGCACGCACCGCGACGGGTACCCGGACTGGCAAATCTCGCACGTGTTGTCCGAAATCACGAACGAGCCGACGACGAAGTCACCGACCTTCAGCGTCTTCACCTCGTCGCCAATCTCCTCGACGACGCCGACGTACTCATGGCCCATGGGCGTGCGGTCGACGCGCTCGACGCCGCGGTAGGGCCACAAGTCGGACCCGCATATGCAGGTCGCCGAGAGCCGGATGATGGCGTCGGTCGGCTCGAGAATCTTCGGGTCCTCGCGCTCCTCGACGCGAACGTCGCCGGGCTTTTCCATCACCACTCCACGCATGGTCGTCTCCTCCTTGTCTCGTGTGCACTGCCTGGCGACCTGCGGCTCACCCCAGGTTCGTCCGGAAGAACGTGGTCAACCTGTCGAAGGGAATGAGTTGGACGCGGTCGTAGAGGTCCACGTGGCCCGCGCCGGGCACGATGACCAGCGCCTTGGGCTCACCGGCGAGCCGGTAGGCCTCGTCGCTGAACTCCCGGGAGTGGGCGTTCTCACCCGCGATGAAGAGCATCGGCCGGGGGGAAATCGTCTCGATGTCCGTGAACGGGTAGAAGTTCATGAACTTCGTGTTGGTGCTCAGCCTCGGATGCGTCGTGGTGTTCGGACGATGCCCCCGCGCGGTGCGGTAGAAGTCGTAGAACTCGCGGTCAATCGCGGTGGACGTGTCGCTCAGCACCTCGGGTGTCCCGCTGGTGTACCGGGCCTCGCCGCCCGTGAACTCCACGTCGCGCTGCAGCGCCGCCTCCTCGATGAGCTTCTTGCGCTGCTCGAGGGACACCGAATGATTGAGCCCGTTCCGGTTGGCGGCCCCCATGTCGTACATGCTGACCGTCGCGATGGCCTTGATGCGTGGATCAATCTTCGCCGCGCTGATGACGAAGCTCCCGCTGCCGCAGATACCGATGGCGCCAATGCGCTCCTTGTCGACGAACGGCTGGGCGCGCAGGAAGTCCACCGCGGCGCTGAAGTCCTCGGCATAGATGTCCGGCGCCACGGCGTTGCGGGGCTGGCCGGCACTCTCGCCCCAGAAGGACAGGTCCAGGGAGAGGGTGACGAAGCCCTGCTCCGCCATCTTCGTGGCGTACAGGTTCGCGCTCTGCTCCTTGACCGCCCCCATGGGATGACCGACGACGACCGCCGGATGCCTCTCGCTTCGGTTCATGTCCTTGGGAACGAACAGAGTCCCCACGGTATCCATCGCGTATTGGTTCCTGAAGACGACCCGCTGAACGGTGACGCTGTCGCTCGTGTAGAAGTTGTCCGCCCCCTGGGACGTGTCCCCGGCTTCGAGGCCCGGCGTCGGACGCGCCACCGAGGCCGCGGGCGCCGCGCAGGCCAGCAACGCGGAGGAGGCGCCGAGAAGGAGTGCACCGCGCCAGGTGCGGCGGTGTGTCGTGAGGAATCGTTTCATCGTCTTCATCTCTTCGTCCTCGTGGGTGGAAGGTGAGATTCGACAGCGCCCATGTCCAAGGGATACCGCCCGGCTCGGGTGGGAACCACGCGTCGGACGTGAATGGGCCGTTCAGCGCTCGTTGACGGTGGGCCTTCGCGCCTCCGTCCAGGCGAGGTTCTCCGGTGCCGCCGTAGGGGCCTCGGCCGCTCCCGCGCGGACGTCCCTCGACGCCCGGACCGCGACGAGGGCCGCGGCCCCGAGCAGCGCTGCGCTCGCCGCGAAGGTGCCCTGGTAGCCCCCCCGGTCGAACAGCAGCCCTCCGAGCGAGGCCCCCACCGTGATGGCGAGCTGGATGGCCGCGACCATGAGGCCGCCGCCCGCCTCCGCGTCGCGAGGCAGCGCGCGGCTGAGCCACGTCCACCAGGCGACAGGCGCCGCCGTGCCGATGAGCCCCCACCCCATGAGGAGGACGGCCGTTGGCGCCAGGGAGCGGCCGACGACGGCGAGCGCGACCGCGATGACGGCCATCACCACCGGCGCGGCGATGAGCACGGTGGACAGTCGCCGGGCCAGGAGGAACCCGATGAGGTACGTGCCCAGAAGCCCCGCGAGTCCCATCCCCAGGAGGACCAGCGAGAGCGGAGACACGCCCACCCGGGTGACGGTCTCCAGGAAGGGACGCAGGTATGTGAAGAGGGCGAACTGCCCCATGAAGAAGAGCGTGACCGCCAGGAGACCCCACCGCGCCTCGGGGCGTCGGAGGACGGCGAGCGCGCTCGGAGGCGGAGCGGCCCGCTGCGTGGGCATCGGGGGCAAGGTGAAGAACTGCCACGCGAAGGTGATGGCGGCCAGGGGGACAACGGCGAAGAACGCTCCCCGCCACCCGATGTACTGCCCCAGGAAGCTGCCGAGCGGCGCCGCGATGGTGGTGGCCAGCGCGTTGCCTCCATTCAGGAGCGAGAGCGCCCGAGGCACGTCCTTCTCGGGGACCAGCCTCATGACGGTGGCCGCGGACAACGACCAGAAGCCGCCGATGACGACGCCGATGAACGCGCGGCCCACCATGAGCACGGTGAAGCTCGGCGCCAGGGCGGTCACGACGCCCGACACCAGCATCACGCTGGTGAGGCCGAGCAGCAGCTTCCGGCGGTCCACGCTCCTCGCCACGGACGCGATGAAGAGGCTCGTCAGCACGGCGAAGAGGCCGGACACGGCGATGGCCTGGCCAGCACGGCCTTCCGTCAGGTGAAGGTCCGACGCGATGGGCGTCAGCAGGCTCACCGGCATGAACTCGGACGCGATGAGCGTCGAGACGCACAGGGTGAGCGCGAACACGGCGCTCCAGGACGTGGAGCGGGGGGCCGGCGCGAGGGGTGCGCCAGCAGGTGCGATGGACATGATTCTCTCTCTCGAGTCTTCGGGCGCGCACACGAGGGCCGCGCAGTCCCTGGAAGGACTATGCGGCGCCCCCCGTGGGGACCAGCCGAAGGGGCGCGAACGGGCCGTTAAGCAGGGGTTGACGGCGGCCCGGCGCCCTGGCGAAAGGGGCCTTCAGGGAACTCCCCTCAGCGCCTCCAAGGAGCCACTGCAATGAAGACGGCCCTCTTCCAGCAGCTCCACGTCTTCCTGGCCGTCGCGCGGCTGCAAAGCTTCCGAGGCGCGGCGCGCGAGCTCGGCGTCTCCACAGCCGCCGTGAGCCAGTCAGTGCGGCACCTGGAGGAGCATCTGCATGTAGTCCTGCTCAACCGCACCTCGCGCAGCGTGGCCCTGACGGACGCGGGGCGGCGCCTGGTGGAGGAGGCCGGCCCGGGCCTGGCCCAGGCCGGCCTCCTCCACGGGGCTTCCGCCCAACCTGGAGAGGCCGTCGGAAGGCTGAAGCTGTCCGTGCCCCGTGCGGCAGTGCCCCTCCTCATCACCCCCGTGCTCCCCACCTGTCCCTTATAC
>NZ_VHLC01000129.1:0-22218 GCF_006547355.1 Myxococcus sp. AB036A
CCGCCGCCCCCAGCCGGCCTCCAGTTGCGACGCGAGGGCGTGTAGCAGCGCTGCTGTCGCCATCCCCCTCGTCCGCGAGGGAGCACTCCGGTTGCGCCTGGGTCCGCCCAGCCTCAAAACGTGAGGGGACGGGGCGCAGGGGGCCCATCGCGAAGGGGAGCGTCGTGGGCTGAGACAGGGGGGAACATGCGATCAAGGCTCAACGCGCGGGCGGGCACCTGCCTCCTCGCAATCATGCTGGGAGTGTGGAGCGGAGGGGCGTGGGCCGGGGCGCCAGGGGCGCGGACGGTCGTCACGCTGGCCTTCGATGACGGACTCGAGGAGCAGCGCCAGGTGCTGGATATGCTTTCGGCTTCGGGGCTGAAGGCGACCTTCTTCATCATCAGCGGGCGGGTTGGCCAGACGGGATACCTGAACCTCGATGACCTGCGCCGCCTGGCCGCGGCCGGACACGACATCGGGGGACACACGCTGCAACACTCGGAGTTGGCGGTGCTGACGCCCGAGAAGCAACGACAGGAGATTTGCGAGGACCGCTTGCGGCTGCTCAGTTGGGGCTTCTCGCCCACCTCCCTCGCCTTCCCCTTCGGCTCGAACGATGCGGCGGTGAACCAGACAGCAGCGGCGTGCGGTTACAACGCCGCGCGCGACGTGCGGGGACTGGTGGACACGTGTGGCTCCTGCCCCACGGCCGAGACAATTCCTCCGCTCGACCCCTACGAAATCCGCACGCCCGCGACGGTGACGCGTGACGACGGACTGGAGCAGTTGCAGGCGTGGGTCACCTCGGCGGAGGCCGCGGGGGGCGGCTGGGTGGTCGTCGTCTTCCACTTCGTGGCGCCGGACTGCACCAAGCGCACCTATTGCGTGAAGCCCGACGTCCTCCGGGAGTTCATGGGCTGGCTCGCGCAGCGGGCACCGATGGGAACAGAGGTGCGCACGATGCAGGAAATCCTGGGCGGTGCGGCGCGGCCCGCGGTGCACCCCGTGTCCCAGCCGCCCACGGCCACGCTGAAGAATCCCTCGCTCGAGGACGACGCGAACGTCGACGGCGTGCCCGACTGCTGGCAGTTGGGCCCCGCCCACGGTGGCGCCGTGCGCGCCGAGCGCTCAGCCGAGGCGCACAGCGGCGCCTGGTCCTACCGGCTCGAGCGCGTGGAAGCCTCCGGGGGCGCCGCCTCGCTCCATGTGCTGCGCGATGACGGCACCTGTGCACCCGCCGTGACGCCTGGGGGCGGTTCGCGGGTGAGCGTCTGGTACCGCTCCAGTACGCCGCTGCACCTGGAGGCGGCCGTGAAGGGGGCGGATGGGACGTGGAAGGTGTGGAACCGCGGCCCGAGCCTGCCACCCGCGGAGGCCTGGACGGAGGCGTCGTGGGAGCTGCCCATCGCGCTGCCGGCCGACGCGTTCGGCCTGAGCGTGGGCGTCGCCCTGGAAGGGGTGGGATGGGCGCTGGTGGACGACTTCGGGCTGGCGGATGCGACGGCGCCCGCGGCGCGACTGGTGCTGGACGCACCGGCCGGCGGAGAAGACTTCGTCGTGGGCCAGGACGTGGAGGTGAGGTGGTCCACGCTCGGCGAGGTGCGGACGCTGGACGTGGCGTACTCCACGGAGGCGAGCGCCAGTTGGGTGCCGGTAGCCACCTCGGTGGAGAACACGGGGCACCTCATCTGGCGCGTGCCCGACGTGCCGAGCCATGAGGCGCTGCTGCGCGTCGCCAGTACCGAGGATGGAACGGTGTCAGGCACGAGCGCGCCCTTCCGCATCCTGGCAGGGGACCCGCAGCCCGGCATCGGGGAGACGCCATCCGAGGAACAGCCGCCAGGGGAGCAGCCTCCCGAGGAAGACCTTGGTGACGGGCAGGTGAATGGCGCGAGCGGTGGTTGCGGGGGATGTGAGGGCGGCGGTACGGGGCAACTGTTTCTCGCGGTGGTCGGCGGACTCTTCGCTCTCTCGCGTTCGCGAACCAGGAGGAGGCAGCGGAAAGAGTGACGCCTGACGTAACGGAGCGCGGCCCCTCCACCGGTGCCGCGCTCCACCTGACTGGCTGGCCTCCGTGATGCCCACGCCGAAGGTCAGCGTCGCTCGACTTCGCTCGAAAGGCGCGGCTAGAAGAGGCGATGGGGACACTCACACATCGAACCGCGCTCGTGACTGGGGCTGCTTCTGGCATCGGGCTGGCGACGGCACGACATCTGGCAGCAGAAGGTGCCACACGGCTGATTCTGGTCGACCTCGCGCAGGAGGCATTGGAGGCGGTGACGCTTCCATGCGCGGTCGACCGGGCCGTGGGGGATGTACGAGACGAGGCATTCTGGGAGGCGCTGGCGCCAAGGCTGGTGGGGCTTGACCATGCCGTGGTCAACGCGGGTGTCGCGGGGGCAGCGACCATCGTCGACCATGGCTTCGACGAATGGCGGCGCATCCTGTCCATCAATCTGGACGGTGCGTTCCTGACGCTGCGCGCTGCGATGCGTGCGATGCGAGGGCGTGGTGGCTCCATCGTCGCGACGGCGTCCGCGGCGGGCGTGAAGCCCGAGCCTGGCGTCGCGGCATATGGCGCGTCGAAGGCGGCGTTGATTCACCTGGTGAAGGTGGCGGCGAAGGAAGGCGCGGCTGACCGAATCCGTGTCAACGCCATCGCGCCCGCGGGCGTCGAGACACCGGTATGGGATGCCGTCCCCATGTTCGCGGAACGAGTGGCGCAGGTCGGGCGCGATGCGGCGTTCGCCGAGCTCGCCGCCCTGGCGACACCCCTGGGCCGCTATGCCAGGCCGGAGGAGGTCGCGCGCCAGATTGGCTTCCTGCTGTCCGATGACTGCGCACTGATGACAGGCACGACCTTGCTGAGCGACGGCGGCTACACGCTCTGAGTACGCGGCCGCTCCTCCGGAGCTCATGGCCCGCGGTTCGAACGCTCGACTCGGCCTGCCTTCGCAATATTCCTTGACGGGAATATACTCCGCGAGGAATATATGTCCTCGTGATTGAGACCTTCACGGCGCTCGCCGACCCGAACCGCTTTCGCATCGTGGAATACCTGCTGGGGGGCGCGCGCTCGGTGGGAGCCATCGGAGAAGCGCTGAACCTGAACCAGCCGCAAGTGTCGAAGCACCTGCGCGTGCTGAAGGAGGCCCGGCTGGTGGACGTGGAGGCGCGTGCCCAGCAGCGCCTCTACGGCCTGCGGCCCGAGCCACTGCGCGAGCTGAACGCGTGGTTGGAGCGCTACCGCGACATCTGGGACGAGCGGCTGGGACAGCTCGACTCGCTCATCGAAGAACTCAAGACGCAGGACATGGAAGCAGCGCAGCGACATCCTCGAAAGAAGAAGGGATGAAGTGATGAGCCTTACGTCAGTGGAGTTGGAGTCGGACCGCACCATCGTCATTTCTCGCAAGTTCAATGCGCCCGCGCGCATCGTGTTCGACGCATGGACTCGCGCGGACCTGGTGAAGCGCTGGTGGGCGCCGAAGACCCACTGCGTCACCATGGTGAGCTGCGAGGCGGACGTGCGCGTTGGCGGCGGCTACCGCTACGTGCTGCGCAATCCGGACGGCAGTGAGGTGGCCTTCTCCGGCCAGTACGCTGAAATCACTCCGCCCTCGCGGCTCGTGTACACGCAGGTCTTCGAACCGATGGCGGACGCGGGTTCGGTCACCATCACCGTCACCTTCGACGAGCGCGACGGCAAGACACACATGGTCTCCCGCGAACTGTATCCGTCCAAGGAAGTGCGGGAGGCCGTCCTCGCGTCCGGCATGGAGCACGGCTTGCGCGTGACGATGGAACAGCTCGAAGCGCTCGTGTCGTCGCCGGGCCTCGACTGAGCCGGTGCGCCGACGCCATCCGTGCGCGTTTCGCGTTGCAGTGGGGGCATGTCCCTTGGAATGTGACGGTCTGCCCCTCTTGCCGGATGACGTCACCGCCCTGCCCTCTCCCGTCCATGCCGACCCTCCTGGCGATACTGCACATCGTAGGCTGCGTGCTGCTCGCGGCCGTCTTCTTCGCTCCCGCTGGAGTGCCCACGCTCGTCCACCTGCTCAAGGGCATCGTGCGGGAATACAGCCTGGTGATGCTGTTACCGACGCTCCTCACCGCGCTGGTGGCCGTCTGGCTTTCCCACGTGGACGTATGGAGGTGGCTGCGCTGGGGGACGGCGGCATGCGCACTGCTCGTCGGCATCCTCGCGGTGTGGCCCGCAGCCTCCGCGTGGCGGCTGGCCAGGGCGGCCGACATTCCACTCCGCCTCCGTGAGTATTTCCGTCCCCTCGTCGGAGCCCGCCCCCTCCCGAGCCACACCGTTCGTTTCGCCGTAGTCGAGGGACACGAGCTGCACGCCGACGTCTTCCTTCCCGATGCCTCCGCCTCCAGGGCTCGCCCCGCGGTGCTCTACTTTCACGGGGGCGGCTGGCGTGGCGGAGAGCGCGGCTATGCCCGCGCCTGGGCCGACTTCCTCACCGCGCGGGGATATGCGCTCATCTCCTTCGACTACCGGCTCTTTCCTCCTGCCACCGGACTGAAGGCCCCAGGGGACGTCAAGTGTGGCATCCGCTGGGTCAAGGACCACGCGGCCATCTACGGTATCGACCCGGACCGGCTCGTCCTCTTCGGCGAGTCCGCAGGCGGGCACCTCGCGACCCTCGCGGGGTACACCGAGGGAGATGCTCGCCTTCCGTCCTCCTGCGCCCCCGGGGACACGTCGGTGGCGGCCATCATCAGCTTCTACGCGCCCAGTGACCTGGTGGCCTACGCCGCGAGCGCCCCTGCTCCGCTCGTAGGCTTCACGGGTGTCCCGCTGGAAGGCCACCGCGAGCTGTACGAGCTGCTCTCCCCCATCAACCACGCCGGGCCACGTTCCCCTCCCACACTCCTGCTCCATGGTGGGGCCGACAGCGTCGTGCCGCTCGACGCCTCGCAAGCGATGGCCGCTCGACTGGCCCAGGCTGGCGTTCCCCATGCCCTCTTCACGCTGCCCTACGCGGAGCACGGCTTCGACATCTGGGACGGCGGCTTCGGCCGTCAGCTCGCCCGGGCGCAGGTGGGGCGGTTTCTCCAGCAACACGCGCCCGTCAATTGAGGGCGTTCCCTCGCGCCGTAAGCAGATAGGACGCAGAGGGGCCATGTCGAGGAAACGTGCGTACCGGTGCGCACCGCGACGACGCATGTCCCGGAGACGCCCGGCGCCCGGGAATGGACACGAGCGGCGCCCCCTGTGTCCTGGCAATCCGCTAGCGCCGAGCAGGCACTGGCAGGTTGCCGGTGGCGTCAGCACCTCGCGGTGGAGTCAACGTGGTTGGAGTTGGCGAGAAAGCCTTCTCGCGCTGTCTCTCTTGCGGACAACCACTTCCTTGCGACCCAAACGAACACCGCCCGGCGGAAGAGAGGGGCATTCGCGAGGTGGCCGCATTGGCCAGACGGGATGGGCCACCTGGGCCGGCGTGTGTCCAGCGGGGGCGATACAGCCACTCCGTCCCGCCCAGATGCCTCGCCGCCCCACGCTTCTCGCCAGTTCCTACCGAGGATGTAGTAACCCGGGTGGATGGACAAGCTCCTGAGCAGTTGCAGGCATTCGTTCAAGGACCTTCCGGTTCCGCTCGTCGATAACGCGAAAGTGGCGGTTTACGTCTCCGAGCCCGAGGCCGGGCTGGGTGGAGGAATCATCTGTACCATGACGTTCGCGTTCAAAGACCCGGCAGGGAATTGGGAGTCCGTCTGCGAGGATCCGATAGAACTCGTTCCCTTCGAGTATCTACACGACGAGCGCCTTCCTTCATACCTCCGAGCCGTGCCGCGCGCAGTGACTGAGCTCATGAATGGGCGAGGATGCCTGTGGTTCACGCCAGCGCTTGCGCTTCACTCAAACGCGACGACCGAGGACGCGCTCGTGGCTGAAATCGTCGCGCGCAGCGAGCCGATGTGGTGACTGTGCCTATCCAAGATAGCGGCGCAGACGCAGCGACCGGACACCTCAAATGCCTCCTCTCGAATGGATGAGACAGGCCGGGCGACACCGTTGCATTGAATCGTCGGAAAAAATCGCGGTCCGGGACGCATGGCTCGGGGCGCCCTACGCCGGGCACGACATCACGAGCGAGCGAGGCTTTTTAGTCGACAAGTGAGCCGTGAATAATCCACCCTGAGGTGCGTCCAGGTGGGCCAGTCGGTGAATGACTCCCCGCGCCCCAACGCGGCCCACCGGCTTCTCAAATAGAAAGAAAAAGCTCGATGAACTCGATTGCTCGCGCAGTGATTGCCTCATCCATGTTCGCCGCTTCCTCCGCCTTCGCCCAGGACGTCGAGATGAACATCCATGCCGATGACATTGGCATGCCGTCGACCAGCATTTCCGTGGAGGGCATGTCCCCGGATGGCAACGCAGCGGGCGTCAACATGGAGATTCGTGGCGGCGGCACTCGCATGGAGGTGAACGTCTCGGGAACCGGAACTCCGCCGCCGTCGGGGCGACATGAGCGCCGAGAGCGCCGTGAGCATCGCGAGGAAGTCGCGCCGCGCGAGACGCCCGTCCGACATGTGCGGCACCACTCCGAGCCCGCGTTCCGTGACTGTGGGACGAACCAGGACCCGGGCTGCACCATGCAGCGCAACGGCCATTTCGCGATGGACGCGGAGACCTTCCACGGCTTCATGCAGTCTCTCAAGAGCACTCACAACGAGCTGACGCGAGAGGACATGGTGGAGAAGGTGATGAAGCGGGCCTTCCTCACCGCGAAGCAGTTCGGCCTCGTCCTGGACCTGTTCCAGAACGAAATCACCCGCCTGGACGTGGCGAAGACGGCCGCGCCCCGCGTGGTGAACCCGCAGCACGCGCTGGGGTTCTCTTCCAAGTGGAGGAACTCCATCTCTGCTGACGAGTACGTGGAAATCATCACCGAGCAGTAAGCCACGGGAGTCCGCTTCGCTGACCGCGACTCAGGGGTCAGCGAAGCTGGCGGGGTGTTGTTCCACAAGCAGTCGCGCTACCCCCCTGATGGATGGATGAGCCGCCTTCGGCGTGTGCCCAACGGGGCGCTGTCAGGCCACTCCACCGGCATGGCGCACAGCCCAAGGGCCCCGTCAGACACCTGCTCAGCCGGGTCGGTCACGACCGGTAGAACCAGGGTCCCCCTGGGCGGGCCGGCTCCCAGGCGCAGTGACGTGCTCGACCGCGGCTCAGTAGTAGTCGCGTAGGGTGAGCCGGCGCTTGCTGCCGTCTTTCAAAGTGAGCACCACCGTCTGACCTGCTGCGCGATATCGCCAACGCGCGAGTTCCGTGCCCGCGTAATCGGGACCAATGGGCTTGCCATCAATGGCAGTGATTTCGTCCCCCACCTTCCAACCCGAGCCGGCGGCGGGGCTCCCAGGGGCCACCAGCTTCACCACGAGCCGCCCCTCCGCAGGGAGGGCAATCAAGCCAGACCGGTCCTTGCGGAAGGGCTGCCGCAGCGCGCGGGCATCGGCGACCAGCATCAGCGTGTCCGTCGCATAGTCAGTTATCATCCGGAAGCGGCCGAGGACGGCGAGCCCCAGGTTGCCGAGGAGCCGGTCCGAGGCGGAGATACTCTTGCCCGCGTCGTCGAACACCGTGGGCACGTCCTTCAGGGTGATACCCGCCAGTTGAATGTCCTTCAGCGTCGCCACATCGCGCTCCCGGAGTCCGCCCACGGCTCCGGACAGCGTCCTGGAGCTGCGCCTTCCCGTGAGCAGCCCGGCTTGCTGCCAGTAGGCGGGGAAGAGCGAGAGTGCTCCGCCATTACCCACGTCGAAGAGCACCGGAATGGGGGGACGGCCCTCGATGGAGATCTGGACGGCGCGCTGCCCGCCCGCGGATTCGACCAGCGGGAGCCGAACCGCTCGCGGCGGAGCCTTGAAGCGGGACGCCTCGTGGAAGGCGACACGCCGGTTGGGGAAGTCCACGTCCACGACGAGCTGGTTGAAGGACTCCTTGCCCAGGACGACGGGCAGCGGGTGGCCTATCAGCCGTGCGACCTCGGACAGGTCGATGACGGCGACCGTCAGCCCCGTCAGTCGCAGGTTGCCCAAGGTGATGTCCACGCCGCCCGCGAGCTGGGCCTGTGCATGTCCTCCGCTGCCGACCGCCGCGAGCTGCCCCTGCGTCTTCAGCCCCAGTTCACGCGCATAGGCCGTGTCGACCACCGTCATCTCGGCGCCGCTGTCCAGAAGCACCTGCGTCGCCTGGCCATTCACCCGCGCTGGAATGTAGACGCGGTTCTCGTCGAAGAACTCGAAGGGGATGAAGCCGGTGCTGTGGTGACCTTTCGCGAAGATCGCCTTGCGGACGTCCTGGGGGCGTTCGAAGACCGCGGACGGAATGGGGACGTTCAGCTCCAGCGCCTCCACCACCGTTCGTGAGTCGGAGTCCGGGTTGTCGGTGAACACCTCCTCCAGAAAGGGCATTCGCACGCCCTGGACCTGACGCCAGTCTCCCAGTCGCATGAAGCGGGTGACGTTGTTCTCGCGGATGCGCAGGCCGTGGAGGGCTCCGTCGGCCTCACTGAGGAACAAGTCGTAGAGGTCCTCATCGCCAAAGGTGACGCGCACCACCTTCCAGGAGCGGCCGTCGCGCTGCGCGTCGGGTTGCAGCGCGAGCGTCGCGCCGGCGCTCCCCCGCAGCGCCGCCCCGAAGTCGAGCGCCACCTGGTGCCGTACATCGCGCGCGTCCGTGGACGACGCATCTTCGACCTGTCCGCTGGCGTTCAGCTTCCAGCCACCATCTGGGGTGATGGTCATCGACTGACGCATCACTCCGTAGTCCTCATCCCGGCGTGCCCTCCCGTCCCGGTGGCTCCAGGACTCCATCCGGCCCTGGAGCCCGCCTGTCACGGACTTCCCTTTCGCGTGGATGCTCTCCAACCGCGTGAAGGCGTCCCCGCCACGCCACGCGAGGTGGCGCGTGAGGAGCGGCTGCAGCGCCTCTGCCCCGGCTTCAGAGGGGCCAAACAGGAGGGGCAGGGTCAGCAGAACCGCGATGAGGGCTCTCATGGGGTGTCTCCGCGCTTGGAAGAGGAACGGGGCTGTCGCCCGACGAGCTGGCGCAGCCCCGGAGGGCTCGAGTTGATGAGGGAGAAGGACCGCGCCAGCCGCGTGCGCGCGGATGGAGGAGCGCTCAACTGGATCTCCGCGGCCAGC
The DNA here is from genome assembly GCF_006547355.1 of Myxococcus sp. AB036A. Classification (NCBI taxonomy): domain Bacteria; kingdom Pseudomonadati; phylum Myxococcota; class Myxococcia; order Myxococcales; family Myxococcaceae; genus Myxococcus; species Myxococcus sp. AB036A. Next base: position 9,148 of record NZ_VHLC01000129.1, read on the forward strand.
CCACTGTGTTGCAGACAGGAGAGATAGACGCTGTCACTCCAGATGGCCTGCTTGACGCCGGTGCCGTCCGGCGTGAGCAACGCCACCAGGAACTCGCGGGCATCCACCACGAGCGTGAGTTGCGCGCCCGGCCAGCGCTCCCGAACGAAGTCCGCGCTGGACGAGCGCACGCAGGCGAAGGGAGCCTTGGGGGGTTCGTCATAGACAAGCCCCACGATGGACACGCGTCTGGCGCTCGCCTCCGTGAGCGCCGGGGTGAGGGCCGCGAGAGGGGGCGGGAAGAGGTCGAAGAGCAGTCTCTCGGTGGCGCCAGCAATCATCGCCCGCGCGCGCTCCATCACCTGTGCGTGGCTCTTGAGGTGGTAGATGCGGTCGTCTTGCACCGGGGCGTGGAGCTTGCGCAGCGCGTCCGCGGCCTCGCGCCTGCGCGTGTCGAAGCCACGCTGGAGCGCCGTGAGCACTTCGTCCGGAGGAACGGGCCGGAAGGAGCGGGGCTCGCCCTCCTCGACGAGCACCGCCCCCTTGTGTTCGAGCGAGGCGAGCGCCTGGTAGATGCTCGGAGGCGCCTTCCCCAGTGCCTGCGCGAGCCGGTATCCGGTGGCGGGCGCACCCTTGAGCAGCTCGCAGTACACCCGCGCCTCTACCTCCGTGAACCCAAGGGCCACGAGCCCTTCATCCGCATCCATGGAGGGGGGGTTATTACTGGATGGTAATAATGGTCAAGAGACAGAGGGTCAGGGCATGCGCCGTCGCGCCAGGCGCCCTCTCCAGCGGCGCTGTCGGCCCCCTGCACCACCCTGCCCCTCGAACAGGAAAAAGCCCGGCAACCCTTCGCGGGTGCCGGGCTCTTCACACCGCGCTCGCGGCTCCAAAAAGGCCTAGCAGGTCTTCTTGTAGAGCGCGAGGCAGTTGTCGACGAACTGCTTGGTTGTGCACTGGCCGTTCTGCTTACAGGTCGCCCAGCCGTTGTAGCGAGGGTCCTTGCAGTACAGGAGCGTGACCCAACAGTTCGGGCCCATTGCGGAGACCTCACCGTCCGCGTCACCCATCGACGCCAGCGGCTCCTCTTCCGAGGTCAGGGGACTGTAGTCGAGGTTGATGCTCTCACCGGACTCGGTCGTCACCGTCTCCACGGTGTCCGTCGGCGCATCCTCCGCGCCCACACCACAGCCCACGGCAGGAACCACGGCCAGCATGAACCCCAGAAGTAGCTTCTTCATTGCTGTTCTTTCTTCCTCAGAAATTGAAACGCCTGAGGAGGGCGTTGCCATGTGAACGCGTCCCGTCCACGCCCACCACCCTACGACGAAGACAAACCAGCCTCAAAGCAGCAAAACAGGAATTGCCATTAAGCGCACAAATTCCATCACCCAAATGTCAACCTCAGACAGCCTCCGGCCTGGATACCAACGCGTGCGCGCCTTGATGCCTGAAGGCCATGCGGCCTCTGGAAACCATCACCGCCTGCACCAGCAGGTGCGCACAATGCCTATCACCCTCGGACAGGGATTCCATCCCTCCTGCAAGGAATGCCAAGTCCGGCCCCCCGAAATGCTGTGTGACCACGGCAAGGAATGCGCCTGAACCATGGACGAACTCCTTGCATTGCTCGGGCGCTACGCTCCCGGCGACAGCGGTCAAATCGAAGGCTACCTGGGCTTTCTCGTGGACGAATGGGAGGACGTCTTCGGTCGTCCGCTCACAGCCGACTACCGTCACTTCGCCGAGGTCTTCGGGTCGCGTGAAGGGCCGCTCCGGGCCCATTGGCATGCAGCGCCCCGAGGAACTGACGCGTTTCCAAATGCTCCTCGAGGACTACACGGACCTGGGAACGTCCCTGTTCTGATCAAGGGCACTGTGGTCCCACCCACTTCGTCTCCCAAGCAGCGGCAACCAGGGAGGGCAGGAGCACGACCGACAAGGCCGAAGCAGGCGCGCCATACACGACCTCAGTGGCATCATGCCCAGCGCGACGACACCGCGCGCGATACCAGTGCCGCTCCCGCCCCCCGAGCGGTAGAGCCGCGACACGCGGGACCGGACACCAGCGGGCCCCGTCCGCCTCGGCCCCAATCCAATCCGCCCCCCTTGCAGTGCAGGAGTTCCGGCGCATCAGATGCCCCCTTCACGCGGCATCTACCTTGACGCTCACCGCAGCCGCGACCGGCGCCCCTTCCACCCGTGGCGGAGCGCCGGACGGCCAGAGCCGCTACTGCGGGTCCCACCCCGCGTTCACTGTCATCCGGTCCAGCGCGCGCACGGAGACGTAGGGGACGAAGCCCGCCGCGCGTGAGCGAGTATAGGCATCCGCTACGTGAGCGGCCTGAACGGCGTAGTCGGTGGAGAGCACCAGCTTGCCGGCCGCTCGGACCCGGGCGGCGTTCGCCCGGTTCTCCTCGCACCAGCCCTCGTCGCAGGCGTTGTCGTCGGACCAGTACATGTCCTCCATGCCCAGTCCGTCGATGGCGGGCAGGTAGGCGGGGTCATCCACCAGTTCGGGGGAGTTCTGGGGCATCACCTTGAAGGCCGGGTTGCGTGCCTTTGCGTACTGGTTGATGCGCGCGATGAGGGCCACCATCTTCCGCGCGAGGTCGGCGCGGTTGGTGCCCGCGGAGTTCGCGGGAATCTCCTCATACGTCACCACCATGTCCAGGTAGCACCCGGTGAAGCCCGCGGCGAGCGCCTGGTCGATGCGGCCCTGGACGATGGGCCACCAGCGCTCGTCCCAGTACTTCACGTACTGCTCGTCAGGCCAGCCGGCCACGGGGCCGAGCTTCAGGTCGTCGGGCACCTGGGGCCACTCGGGGCGATACTCCTCGATGGCGCCAATCTCGAAGTACGCGAGCACCTGCTTGCCCTTGGCCTTGAGCGCGCTGATTTCGGCAGCGGTGAACCAGCCATCGGAGCCGTCGCGCGACAGCTCGACGATGGCGAGGTCGAACTTCGAGTCGGCGATGGTGTCGAGCTTCCCCTGGGGATAGTTCGTGAGCTGGTAGGTGAAGCTGTGGACGCCCTCCCACGACACGGGCGTGCCGGCGTCGGTCCCCGTTCCCGCGTCGGAGGAGGTGCCCGCGTCGCCAGGGGTGCCCGCGTCCGTGGGAGTCCCCGCGTCGCTGGGCGTTCCCGCGTCCGAGGCGGCGACCTGGATGCGCACCACGAGCAGGTCCAGCAGCGACGCATCCGCCGTGGACGTCGTGCGGTAGCGCAGCTTCACCGGGCCTCCGCTGACGAAGCGCTGGGGAGACGTCAGCGCGAGCGACGTGGCGGTCCACCTCCAGGACTGCGCGAAGGTGTTGTCGCCCACCAGCACCCAGGCGCCCGCCGTGTAGTCCCACGCCTCGAACAGCCAGCGCATCTGCGACTTGAGGGGCCCTCGATAGTTGATGCCCACCTCGGCGGCGACGACGTCGGCGGCGCCCACGTCCGCGGGAAGCGCGTACGTGCACGTGGCGGAGGTGCCGGGGAAGAACTCGACGTACTCCGCCCAGCGGTCCTGCGTGCCCGACAACGTCTGCGTGTGCAGCCCCTGGACGGTCTGCCCCGAGCCGATGGAGCCGCTTTCCACCTGGAGACCGGCGCACGTCAAGGTCCGGGTATCCGCGAGGACGGCCGTGTCCTCGCTCCGCTCCGCGCTGTTCGCGCTTCCGGAGGGACCACCACAGGCGAACAGCGCGATGCACCACAGACTCGTCCACCCTACTACCGCGACTCGCATGTGCGCTCCCTGTCGCCAGAGCCGGGCCCAGCCCCGATGTCGATGCGCTCGGCGAACGTAGCGGGCTTTAACTGCAGGCGCCTGGAATCAGCAACGCGATGTGGCGCGCGACACGCGACATTCAGCCATGTCCTGGAACATTCGTTCCTGTCTGGATGGAGTGGTGCGTCGCAGGTGATGGGGCCTGGCCTCGGGTGGAAGGTACACGCGACCGCCGGAGCCAACGAGGCCGATGCTGGCCTCGGACGGGAAGTGGAATAGGCTTGCCCCAAGGCAATCTCTCTCAGGAAGACTCCTCTTGGACCTCCCCTTGACTCCTGCCCTGCGCATCAACCTGGGCAAGCGCGCTGGTGTCACCGGCGGCCTGCTGGGCGTGCTGTGCGTCTGCGTCGAGTTCTGTTTTCTGTTTCCCCACTTGCTGGTGTCCAACGACGGCCGGGCCTTCTACGTGGAGCACCTGGGCGTGTTCCGGGGCATCCTCCAGGCCGCCATCGTCGCCACCTTCGCGCTGGGCGCCTTCAGCGTGCTCACCTTGCGCTCCAAGGCGCATGGCGGCATCGCCATGCTGCTCGCGCTGGTGGCCATGCTGCTGGGCGGCAGCCAGGCGGAGCCACTCACCCACCAGCCGAGGGCGCTGAGCGCGGGCCTGGACTATTTCGCGCTGGAGCTCCTCGTGTTGGGGCTCCTGTTCATCCCCATGGAGCGGCTGTGGGGGCTCCACCCGCAGCGCATCTTCCGCGAGGGCTGGCAGACAGACCTCAAGCACTTCTTTGTCAGCCACGTGGGCGTACAGCTCATCTCCTTCTCGGTGATGATTCCGGTTCAGGTCTTCTTCTCCTGGGCGGTGCGCATGGACTTCCAGGCCCATGTGGCCGCGCAGCCCGTGTGGCTGCAATTCTTCGAAATCCTCCTGGTGGTGGACCTGGTGAGTTACTGGGTGCACCGTGCCTTCCACCAGGTGCCGTGGATGTGGGAGTTCCACGCCATCCACCACTCCAGTCAGCAGATGGACTGGCTGGCCAGCTCGCGCTCTCACTTGGTGGACGTGCTCGTCAACCGGTTCGCGGGGTTCATACCGGTGTTCCTGCTGGGCTTCAGCCCGGCCGCCATCTACGGCTACCTCGTTTTCGTGTCCTTCCACGCCGTCTACATCCACGCCAACGTGAGCCACCGCTGGCCCTATCTCCGTTGGGTGTTCGCGACGCCCGAATTCCACCACTGGCACCACACGTCCGACGAGGAAGGCATCGACAAGAACTTCGCTGTCTTCCTGTCCTTCATTGATGCGATTTTCGGCACCGCGCATCTGCCCGAGCACTGGCCGTCGCGGTATGGAACGACGAAGTTCCAGCCTCCAGAGACCTACCTGGGTCAGCTCGCCTATCCGTTCCAACGGCACGAAGAAACGCCTTACGGATAGAAATGGAACTCGGTTCCGGGTTCAAACGCGATGGCCGTCTTCAGTGTCGTCGGTGTCCGCATGGACGCCGGCCCCGCCCATTCCGACGCCTCCAGCGCCGGCACCTCCGCCGCCGCCCCCTCTTCCGCCACCCTTGTCGCCGCCCTTGCCCCCTCCTCCGCCGCTGGGACGCACTGGGCCCTGGTCGGGAATCGCGAGTCCGTGGGGGATGGGCTCGAGGTCGAGCGCCCGGCGGATGAAATCGCGCAGCGATACGACCAGCCGCGCGGTGCCGACCTTGCGCCCGGCGACCATGTCCGCGGCAGCTTCCGCGGCGAGCCGCACCTGCTCCTCGGTGCCGAGCAGCATCACATCCGACAGCGCGGCCTCGACCGCGTCGCGCGTGCGCCGACGGCGTTCGAGCGCCGGGTGGTCGAGCGACGGCGCAAGCACGAGGCCCTGGTCGGGCTCCTGTTCGAGTGGCTCGCCAGCCGCGAGCCGACGGCGCATGTCGCGCAGATGGGTCGGGTCCACGACGAGCTCACCGGTGAATGAGCCGCCGAGTGTCTTGTATGCGGAGATCAGCGTCTTCAGCCGCTCGTTGATCTGACGGTTCTCGCGTTCGCGCCGGCGCTGCACGGTCTGCATCACCAGCAGGCGGATGCTGACGACGACCAGCGACACCAGCACGAGGCTGGCCAGCGTCGCCGCGAGGCCACGCCAGGAAGTGAAGTCGAGAGAGCTCATCATTGGCGCGACGATAGCGCGTCCATCGCACGGTCGCCGCGACGCGCTCCCGTGTGCCGCTGCCCCGTCTTGCAGAGGAAGTGCTGCCACGGTGGAGTCCTTCACCCAGCAGCCCCCTGTGGCCGTAGTAGCGGCGGGCACTCACAAGCCGGACCAGGAGCGCTTCAGCCTCCAGGTGAAGCAGAGCCGCTTCGGGTTGTGGCTCAACGAGGAGAGCACCGTGCGCGGCCTGGTGGAGCTGGGCTTCGTGGACTCCGCCAAGGCCCCGCTCACCGTGCAGGCCCTGCCGCGACTGCGCATCGCACGGGCGGAAGAGCCGCGTGGGTGTGAGCGTGCTGGCCACCGGGCTCACCTTCGCGAGCACTCGGGGCCGCCGAGGGCGGTGAGGCGCTCGCCGCCCATGCCGACCTCTTCGCCGAGCGGGCGCAATCCCCAAGCGCCGCGCTCCGGGTGAAGCAGGCGTTGTGCCGAGCCTGGCGCAGCCACGCCCCACAACTCTCTGCCGCCCTCCTCCAGCAAGGCGGCCAGGGACTTCAGCGCGCCCGCGTTCTGGCGGAGGGCTTCTTCGCGGTGCTCTTCTTCTTCCTGGCCGAAGCGACCTTCGCCTTCGCGACCGCCGACTTCCCTTCGCCGCGCGGTGCCTTCGCCTTTGCGGCCGCATCCATCGCTTTTCGGGCTTCGGTCTTCTCACCTTTCCGCAGCGCGAGCGCCGCGGCGATCCACTCCGGTGCGTAGCTCGAAGTGCATCCCTTCGGAATCGGTCGCGGGTCCCAGCGACCAAGGCGCTCGCCGATGGCGATGGCCTCCGAGGTGTACGCGGGCAGGTGGAGGCCGATCCAGACCAGGCAGAAGTTGATGCCCTCCTTCACCCGATACGGTGCATCCGGGAGCTCACGCTCAATGCGCTCGAGCGTCGCGCCTACGTCGAGTTCCTTCTCGAGGCCTCGCGCAATGCGCCCGGCAAGAAGCTTCCATCCGGCGCGGCGAGGGAGTTCCTTGCTGCCGTCCATCCACTTCTCCTGAAGCCTCGGGGCGACGGGCGCATGCACGAGCACGCGACCGACGAGTTCGTCGACCAGGTTCGGGTTCGAGAGTGGCTCGAGGAGCCCGCGTGCCTCCTTCTCAGTGAGCGCCGCGGGGTCGAGGAGCATGCACGCGAGGATGCGCGCATCGTGATTGCCGGTCCCCCACAGTTCCAGTCCGAGCCCGTGGTTCGTCCCCAACGTCGCTGCCAGGCCACGAATTTTGCCGAGCAGCACACCGAAGACATTGTCGACCACCCCGTCACGCACGTAGCGCTGGCGCACCTTCTCGTCACCATGGCTCTCGAGCAGCTTCATTACCTGGGACAGCGACATTGTTTTCGGCATGGGGAGCACCTCGACAGGCGATGGATTGAGAGCGGCCGGAAGGGTGACACGACAGGTGCCCACGGTCGAGGAACGCTTCCGGGCACCGCCAACGCGCAGCCACAGAAGCGAGGGTGCGTCCATCCGGATGTGGCACCGTGGCCACGGGAACAGCTACTGCATGAGGGTTCGACAATACCCTCTTGGGCCGAGAGGGTGGGCGCGCCATCATCACGTCTTGCCCGGCCGTGAGGATTGCCATGGTGCTGCTGGACGTCCTGGAGGAGCATCTGAATGAAGCCGCCTTCCAATGGGAGCAGTGGGAGCGCGCCCTGGTTGCGCCGGACTTCACCATGGAGAAGACCGCGGCGGTGGAGGAGCGCCTGCGGGCCCATCTGGAGGGAGTGGAGGACGAGAGCGCGGTCGAGACAGTGCTATGGCCCGCCTTCGAGTCGGAAGAGCTGCCGCTCATCTTCGCAGCGGCGTATGCGCTGCTGACGCTGGGAGAGGTGGACGAAGTGCTGCTCCGATTCCGGAGGGCAGAGCCAGAAGCACGCACCGTCATCCGCCGTGCGCTGGAGCTGAGCGAGGCTCCGGGGCTGAGCGCACCATTATCCGGCCTGCTGAAGTTGGAGGACCTCGACCTGCAGGTCCATGCACTGGAGACGCTGGCCTTCCGCAAGGATACCTCCCCGGAGGTGCTGACACGCTTCCTCGTCCATGAGGAGCCGCGTGCACGAGTCGCGGCCCTGCGCGGGGCACTGCCGCTGCCAGAGGAGACGGTCCGAAGGTTGTTGCCTCCCCTATTGGACTCCTCGTCCCCCGACATTCGCGCAATCGCCATGGAAGCGGGGCTCATGTCCGGAGTGGGACTGGCCTGGGATACCTGCCGCAAGGTGGTGCGGTCGCGCTCGACACTCAGTCCCGAGCCGCTGGTGCTGATAGCCATGGGCGGCGATGACGATGACATCTCCCTTCTGGTGGATTTGGCGGAGACAGCCGAATTGCGCCCGATGGTCCTCTGGGCCTTGGGTTTCAGTGGGCGGCTGGCAGCCATGGAAGCCTGCTTGTAATACCTCGCGGAGCCCTCGGTGGCGCAAGTGGCCGGCGAAGCCTTCTCAGCGATGACAGGTCTGCGGCTGGACGGCCCCTACGCCCTGCCTCCTGGAGAGCGCCCTGAAGGTGCTCCCCTGCCTCCCGATTTACAGGAGGACCTGGACGCGAATCTGGTGCCTTCCCCCGAGGACAACCTGCCCTGGCCGCAAGTGGCCGCCATTACCCTCTGGTGGAAAGGCGCCCGCAGCCGCTTCGAGAAGGGAAAGCGCTACTTGCTAGGCCAGCCTTTCAGTGGATCCCTACTGATAGATGCGCTGGAGACCAGTCCCATGCGGCACCGGCACGTCCTGGCGCGAGAGCTGGCCATTCGCACCCGAGGTCAGCATGTCATCCCGACGCGCGCCTTCGCTCTCCGCCAGCGAGAAAGCCTCTCAAGGCCCCGAAGCACCAGCGTTTCATTGAAAGGGAGTCATTTCGCACATACCGCGCGTTGAGGACCGCAAGGACTGAGGCACCATGCCCGTCATCGACAACCTCACCTCCTTCGCGGCCACCGACTTCCTCTCACTGACAAAGGAAGGCGAGGAGTGCCTCGTCATCGTCGTCGCGGGAAGCTTCATCCTGCCCCAGCCAGCGATGATTCCACTGCCTCCCAAGAAGAACAGGGCGACTGAGCTGGTCGCCCTGCTCAAGTCGAAGGACGTGGCGAACAAGGGAGCCATCACCGCCGAACTCAAACCGCTCCAGGCTGAGATCAATGAGGCGGAAGAGCAGATCAAGAAGCAACGGGCGGAGGATCGCCTGGAGGTTCTGGAGATGGCCAAGGCCAATGCGCAGGTCGAGGGCATGCAGCCCGTCCTTCGGTTCGACGACGCCTCCAAGACGTTCCTCAATGGCTACATGACAGGGGTATGCATATGTAAATGTCCCCAGAAGGCCAAGATGCTCGCGGCCTGCTCAGGTGACGCCGCCCCCGGCTTCAAGGAAGCCGTGGCCTCCACCCCGTTCGAGCTGGTCGAGAGCTTCCAGAAAAGCGAAAGCTAGGTGAGGAAACTCGCGGAGAGCGGGCGCGAGAAGTGGGAGTGCGCCGCGCCCAAGCTCCTTCAGAACGGCGGCACCGCGGGCCACAAGGTCCGCGCCATGTCGGAGCGCTATTTCTCCCCCATGCTCAGTCCCGAGACGGTGAGCGTGGAGTACAGCCGACAGGAAGAGGGCGACGCGGAGCCACGCAAGGTCAAGCAGGCGTTCGGCCATGGAGAATCCGTCCCCTCCTGCAAGGAATGCCAGGTTCTGACCCCTGAAATGCTGTGTGACAACAGCAAGGAATGCACCTGAACCATGGACGAACTACTTGCACTGCTCGGGCGCTACGCTCCCGGTCACAGCGGCCAAATCGAAGGCTACCCGGACTTTCTCGTGGACGAGTTGGAGGACGTCTTCGGTCGTCCGCTCCCAGCCGCCTACCGTCACTTCGCCGAGGTCTTCGGGACGCGGGGAGGACCGCTCCTGGCCCATGTGCGCTCCTACGACCCCGTCCTCAGTGTCGCCGAACTCTATCGGGTCGCGCCCAAGGGGGAGCTGCCCCCCAGGCGGTTCCTCTTCGTCTTCGGAGACCCCGACCCGCTGGCGCCCCATCATTACTGGCTCGATTTGGAGTCCCCTTCCGAGGAGGGAGACTGTCAGGTCGTGCGGATGCCCTTCGGTGCGGACGCCTGGAAGACGAAGCTGCACCAGGAAGCCATCAGCCTCCGGGAGCTGCTCTTCCTCTGGGCCATGGAGCACGTCTGCCTGCCCACTCTCCCTCAACAAGCCAGCTACGTGCGTAGGGAGGGGCACTCGACTCCCAGCGCCGAGGACCTCGCGCGGCTCATCGAGAAGACGGGCTTCGCCCGACTCCCCTATCCCCGCTACAGCATGCTCTTCGAGCGGGAGGGAGCCGCAGCACGGCTGTACCGGCCTCCCGATAGCCCCCACTTCAACCTTCGCGTGGGAATGCAGCGTCCCGAGGAGCTGAAGCGTTTCCAGATGCTCCTCGAAGACAACACGGACCTGCGGAAGTCCCCATTCCAACCGGGGACCTGAGACGTGTCAGAGATCGGGTAAACGGATCGCGCTCGGGTCGACTGAACGGATCGCATCTCCTGAGCGACCAGGACTGGCTGCTTGCGGACGGTTGCTCTCCGCCCGCGCGCGGAGGGAGCCTCAAGGGCGCAGCCCCCGAGCAAACGAAGGGCGAGGGACAGAGGAATTCTCCAAGGATTCCGCGCCCTTCTGATGGTCGGGGAGACAGGATTTGAACCCGTGGACACCAGGGTGCCCTAAATCCGCGACGGCACACGCCTTTCGCCCAATTGTTGCTGCGCACCTTTGTTGATGGTCGGGTAATCCGGCTGGTTGATGGCCATCGCAGGAGGGGCGTGCTCTGCCCCCAGTCTACTGAACCCCGGCGGCTCGCTCACGCACGCTCGCCGAAGGGACACGCTGCGAAGCACGAAGACGATGGCCTCCAGGGCCGCGCGGTCATCCGCACGAGTGCGTCCGGATTTCTTCTTCGGCTTCGGTGCTGGCAGCAGCGGGGCCACACGCTGCCAGAATGCGTCGGGGACGAGCTCTCGGACCATTCCCGAAAGGTGGGCATGCGCAGGGCTGGCGACCACTTCAGGGCAAGCGACCACTTCAGCCCTTACTTTCGTTAGGTGCTCTTAGCTTCTGAGATGGGCGTGAATCGGGTTGGTGAGGCCGATTCGACGGATGTCGCTGACAAAGCGGTCTCGCTCAGTCGGAACCTCTACGTCGATGACTTCAGCCTCTGCAACGCCGAGGAAGGACTTCGCTTCGCGCACGGTCGCTCTCGGACTTGAGAACATGAAGGCAACAAATCGCGGCTTTCGCCTGGCTCGCTTCCGCTCAAGGAGCTTTTCCCATGCGAGAAAGCTCTTGCTGATGTCTTCAAGTTGACTCCACACATCAGACCGGAGTCCAAGAACGGGCTCCATCAACATGAGTTCTCCTGAGCCGAGGACAGCATGCGTGATGCTGCCGGCGTACTCATCTTCGAGCCCCAGTTTCTCCCCTTTGAAGCGGCGCTCCACGAACTGCTCTACGCGCCATGTCTGAAAGAAGAGTTGCCCCACTGAATCTCGTCGCGGAGATGGAAGGGCGGACTCCCGCATATCGTCAGCAGCGAGTGGGCGTTGCGGGAGGATGAATTTGGTCACCCAGGACAGCGGGTCGTTCACCTGCTCCGGGACGTCGAGTTGCCCACCAAGGACAGCATGGGGACCCAAGTTGAACGGAAGTTGGTCGAATTGCTCGACGGACTCCAGGCCACGCAGCAGCCCCTGCATGTTGTGCCACGTAGCTAGGCCGCCGACACAGCCGGGACCAGCAGTATGTGGCGCCCGAACAACTCGGACGCTGCTTCCTTGCTGCACGAGCGCTGCGACTGGCACACGCATGCCCGAGAAGGGGTCAGGCACGAAGTGAACGAGTCGAAATCGGGCAGTCATGGGCGCGAACCTACTTTCTCAAGATACTCTGCTACGAGCTCCGGCGCACGACCCATCCGACCGAGGAGCGCACCCAGTAGTACATCCTCGTTTTCGCGGGGTTCGCGAGAGAGCGAGCAAGCCTCCATCACCATCGACTTCACGAGGTAGGGGCTGAGGGACTGGGCCCGGACCGCGGCCAGCATCGCCCCTTCTTGAATGAGCTCGACCGGAATTCCGTCGACGAGCTTCGCGATGCTCGGCGTATTCATGCCTGCTTTCGCGAAGTCGATGGGTTTACCAGCCAGGGCATTGGCCATGTCGATGCCCCAGGCGCGCCTCGCGTACTCATGTTCCGCCGTCGCCTGCAAGACAAGGTTCCCCTCATGGCGGTCATCGTTGAGGAGAATGGCGTCGAGTGTCAGCAGCCGCCCAACCTCGGGGTAGTTGACGATGAAGTTCGCAAGCCGATGGTCCCAGTGCAGGATGTTCGGGATGACTTCGCTGAGCCAGGTGGTATCTCCAGGAGGCCCAGTTACGGCACCCACCGGTACGGGAGCACCAAGCGCTTGGCCAAGCAGGAGACCGAGCGCTTCAGCAAGAAGCCCATCGGCGCCAAGTAGAGGCTTATGCACCCAACGCCGGTTCCCGTCCGTTGCGTAGGTGGCGTCGCACCCATTGGGGACAGGCACTTCCTCCCCCTGAACGACGCTTGAAACCCGCTCGATTCGGTCGCCCCAAAGCGTCGCTGCGTGCGCTGACCGCGGCACCTTCGCCATTCACCCTCCCAGAGTCCAGCTTTGACCGGGAGGTCGGCTTCCGACAAGCCCCCTTCAACTCCCCCACCCTGGGTGGGGCACGCTCACCCCAGGGAGGTAGGACGGGGCGCGTAGGCAGGGACGTGCGGCAGAGATAGCCTTGGCCCACCATGAGTGAGTCCAGGGTGAAGACGCTGACGACGGAGGTTGCAGCGTTGGAGAAAACGATGGGGGACCTCCAGAAGAAAGAGGGCGACCTTCTCAAGAAGCAGACGCAACTGGCCAAAGCGTTGTCGGCAGCCAAGACGACCTCGACGCTCCAGTCGAAGACGCGTGAGTACGACCGGCTGTTGTCGAGCCTTGCTGAATTGCGCAAAAAACAGTCGGCCACGCTGAAGCGTCAAGCTGCCAAGGAGGAGGATCTTGGGCGCGCTAGGGGCTGTCCCTGATTAGCGCAGCCAAAGAAGCATGGATGCGACGTGCAGGACGGCGAGGTAGCTCGTCGCCGTCTTGTCATAGCGGGTGGCGACGGCCCGAAAGCGCTTGAGATCGTGGAAGA
>NZ_VHLC01000012.1:0-130937 GCF_006547355.1 Myxococcus sp. AB036A
GTGCCAGCGTGGCTCCAGGAAGACGCCCGCCAGCAGCCCCGCGAGCAATCCGCCCAGGTGCCCCGCGTTGTCCACGCCCACCGACGTCCACCCTATCCATACGAAGACGAGCACCGTGGGCACCGCGGCCTCGCTGGACATCCACCGCGCCGGCAGCTTCGCCCGGTGACGCCGGCCCAGGACGAGCAACGCCCCCACGCAGGCATATACGAGCCCGGAAGCCCCCACGCTCACCCCCCCGGAGTTGCCGAGCGAGCCCGCCATGGTGGCCAGCCCCGCCGCCACCAGCAGCGCCGCGTAGTCCCGGCGCCGGCACAGGCGCTCCAGGCCGCTTCCCGCCGCCAACAGCACCAGGACATTGAGCGCCAGGTGGGGGAAGTCCCGGTGCAGGAAGTGGGCGGTGACGAGCCGCCAGACCTGGCCCGCGTCCACCACCAGAGGCCCCGCCTTCGCGCCCCACCGCAGCAGGGTGTCCAGCCCCACCGGCCCCGCGGCTCGCGCCGCGCCGTGGATGCCCACCAGCACGGTGGCGAGGATCAACGTGAGCCAGGGCGCCCCCCCAAGTCGCATTCCACCGGCCGATTGACCGATGGACAACAGCCTCGGCTGCCCCTCTTCCTCGGGAGAAAGTCGTGTCTTTTGAGGGGGATACATGGCTTGTACAGGGAAAGGCCGTTCTGCTATGACTGTACGCGGATCGGACCCGTGCTGAAGCTCATCATCGAAGACGACGAGGGGCGCAAGACCGTTGTTCCTTTCGTGCGTGACGAGATCACCATCGGCCGTCAGGAGGGAAACACCATCCGCCTGACGGAACGGAATGTGTCTCGCCGTCACGCACGATTGGTGCGACTCAATGGCCACGTCGTAGTGGAAGACCTGGGGAGCTATAACGGCACCCGGATCAACGGCGAGCGAATCGCGGGTCAGTCGCCCCTGAAAGAGGGTGACCTGGTCCAGATTGGCGACTACGACCTCGCGCTCCAAGCGGAGGGCGCGGCCAACGCCGTAGGCCCCATCACCACCAAAGTGCCCGCCCGTCGGCCGGAGCCCGAGCCGGAGGAGGACGACTCCGACGACGACGAGCCGGAGGAGAGCGAGCACACCCCGCCCTCCCTCAGCGCCGCGGACGCGCGCCGTCACTCCACCTCCATCATCCGGTTGGACCAGGTGGAGGCGGATCGGCCGCGCAAGGTGGTGGACGTGCCCGCCGAGGACGCTCCCCGCCTGCTCGTGCTGTCCCCGGACGAGCTCAAGGGCCAGGAGTTCGCCTGCATCCGCACGGAGCTGCGGATCGGCCGCACCGACGACAACGACATCACCTTGGATCATCGGTCGCTGTCGCGCACCCACGCCAAGCTCGTCCGCGAGGACGCGGGCGAGTGGCGCGTCATCGACATGCAGTCCGCCAACGGGATGACGGTCAACGGTGAGAGCTACGCACAGGCCACGCTCGCCACCGGTGACATCATCGAACTGGGGCACGTGAAGCTGCGCTTCGTCAACGCCGGTGACGCGTCGGACGACGTGGCCGCGGGTGGCGGCTCGCGCTCGAAGCTGCCCCTGGTGGCGAGCCTCGCGGCCCTGCTGCTCGGCGGAGGCGGCGGAGCCCTCTGGTACATGAACCAGCAGGGCACCCAGCCGACGGCGCCCCCCGTCATCGCGCAGGCGCCCACGCCCCCTCTGGACGAGGATCCGCAGCCGACCATCGACGAACCGGCCGCGGCCAACGACACCCCGCCCACGACGGCAACGGCGGCTGCGCAGACGCCTGAAACGCCACCGCCCCCGCGTGGTCCCTCCATGGAGGAGCAGCGCGCGGTCGCTGACAAGGCGATTGCGGCGCGAGACTTCGACGCGGCCGTGGAGGCGCTGGAGCGCATCAAGGATGCCAACGGCCAGCGCCCCCGTGACGTGGAGACCCGGCTCGACGAGGCGCGCGCCGAGCAGTTGATGAAGCGGCGGCTCGACGACGTCCGCAACGCCCTGGGCGACGGCAAGCTGCCGGAGGCCGAGGAAGCCCTGCGCGAGAGCGCCGCCACCAAGGCGTTCGCCAAGGAGTACGCGGCGCTGAAGACGCAGGTCGCCGAGGCCCAGAAGAAGGCGGCTCCGCCCGCCGCGGTTCCCACCTCCGGCACGGAGAAGGCGCCGCCTGCCGCGCAGTCCGCGGCGGCCAAGGCCCAGGCGGACGGCTTCGACCACATCAAGGGTCTGCGCTACCGGCAGGCCATCGAGCAGCTGAACAAGTGCCTCGACCTGGAACCCACCCGCGCCGAGTGCCACCTCTACCTCGGGTCCGCCTACGCGAATGACAACCAGCCCGAGAAGGGCGCGGTTCACTACAAGCGATTCCTGGAACTTGCGCCCAATCACGCGTACTACGAGCGCGTGAAGGGTTTGGTCGAGAGTTACGAGAATCCCAAGAAGTAGTGGTCTGCCGGAATCACCCTCGCCCCCGAGGGTATTCCGGTCCCATCGCACTGAACTGCAGCGAGGAGACGCTGTGCAGATTCGCATCCTGGTAGTTGATGATGAGCAGGACAACTGCGACTACCTCAAGCTGGTCCTGACCCGTGAAGGCTACGAGGTCGTGACCACGACGGACCCCACCCAGACGGTGGAAATCCTCCGGGGCTCCGACTTCCACCTCGTCATCCTCGACATGATGATGCCGCAGATGTCGGGCACCGAGGTGTTGGAGCAGATTCGCAAGTACGACACGGACGTGGCCGTCATCGTCGCCACCGCGTACCCCACGGTGGACACGGCGGTGGCCTCGCTCAAGGCGCAGGCTTCCGACTACGTCAAGAAGCCCATGGAGCCGGAGCAGTTCATCACCGCGGTCCGCAACGCCCTCCAGAAGAAGGGCTTGTCCCAGGACCCGGAGGCGGACCTGCACCGCGCTATTGGCCGCACCATCCGCGACGCACGCAAGACGCAGGAGCTCACGCTCAAGCAGCTGGCGCGGCGCACGGGCCTGTCGGTGTCGCTGCTGTCGCAGATTGAGCGCGCGGAGTCCTCCGCCTCCATCTCCTCGCTGTACAAGATTGCCTCGGCGCTGCAGCTGCGCATGGGCGAGCTCTTCGGCGATACCTGATGTCGCCGAGGCAGTGCCCCGCCGGCCGCCCTGACTAGCGGCCGGAGAAGCGGGGCGGGCGCTTTTCAAGGAAGGCCGCCCGCCCCTCCTTCGCGTCCTCGCTCCCGAAGGCCGCCGCGCGCAAGCCGCGCAGCCGCGCCCGGTCTGCTTCCTCCAATGGAGCCCGAGCCAGACGCCCGAAGGACTCCTTCATCCCCGACACCGCCAGCGGTGCATGGCTCGCCAGGGTGGCGCACAGCGCCAGTGCGCGTGTCTCCGCGTCCGCCAGGCAGTCATCCAGCAGCCCCCACTCCAGGGCCTCCCGCGCGCTCAGCTTCCGCGCAGCCAGGAAGAGCTGCTTGGCGCGCGCCACGCCCACCAGCCGCGCGGCCCGAGCCAGCCCCTCCGGGGAGTAGACGATGCCCAGCTTCGCGGGGGGCATGAGGAAGACGGCGTTGGGCGTGCCAATGCGGAAGTCGCACGAGGCCGCCAGGTCGAAGCCGGCACCCACCGCAGGGCCCTCCACCAGCGCCACACTGGGCGCGGGGTGGGACTCCAGCTTCAGCAGGCACTCCACCAGCAAGTCATCCGGCAGCCGTCCGCCCGCGCCCGGGGGGCCCAGGTGCGTCAAGTCATAGCCGGAACAGAAAGCCCCGCCCGCGCCGCGCACCAGCAAGGCGCGCACATGCGGGGCGGGCTCCAGCGCCGCGTCCAGCCGCGCCAGAAGGCCGTCATCGAGCGCGTTGCGGCGGGCCGGGTTGGACAGCGTCAACACCCGGACCCCGTCGTCGCGGTCCTCGACGTTCAGCGAAGCGCCTGTCGCGACGACGGGCTCCACTGCTAACCGAGCACCACGAGGACATCGCCCTCGTTGACCGACTGCGCCTCCTTCACCCGAATCTCCTTCACCGTCCCGCCATCCTCTGCCTCCACGGGCATCTCCATCTTCATGGATTCGAGGATGACGAGCGTGTCGCCCGCGTTGACCTGCTGGCCGACCTGAACCTCAATCTTCCACACCGTGCCGGTGATGTGCGCCGCTACGTCCGCCATGAATCCGTGCCTCCTCAGGGGTGGTTGGGGCTGGAGCGGGCCCCGCTACGCCGGCTTGGCGTGGTGCTCCAGGAAGTGCGTGTCCAGCTCGCCGGCCTGGAAGGCCGCATCCTGCACGATGCGCAGGTGGAGCGGGATGTTCGTCTTGATGCCTTCGATGCGGAACGACTGGAGCGCCGCCACGGAGCGCTCAATCGCCTGCGCCCGCGTCTCACCGGTGATGATGAGCTTGGCAATCATCGGGTCGTAGTTGGGCGTGACGGTGTTGCCCTCGCCGTAGCCCGCGTCCAGCCGGACGCCCTCGCCCGTGGGCGGCTGGAACACCTTCAGCGGCCCGGGGGACGGGAAGAACTTCACCGGGTCCTCGGCGTAGATGCGGAACTCCAGCGCCGCCCCGCGCCGCTTCACGTCCTCCTGCTTCACCGTGAGGCGCTCGCCCGCGGCGATGCGCAGCTGCCAGCCGATGAGGTCCAGCCCCGTAGTCAGCTCCGTCACCGGGTGCTCCACCTGGAGGCGGGCGTTCATCTCGATGAAGTAGACCTCACCGTCCGAGTAGAGGAACTCCACCGTGCCGGCGTTGGCGTAGCCGAAAGCCTTCGCCGCGGCCACCGCGGCCGTGAAGAGCTTCTGCGCCAGCTCCGGGTTGCGCCCGTCCGCGAACAGCACGGAGGGGGCTTCCTCCACCACCTTCTGGTGGCGCCGCTGGATGGAACATTCCCGCTCCAGGCAGTGGATGAGGTGGCCGTGCTGGTCCCCCAGAATCTGGACCTCGATGTGCCGGGGCGCCGGGAAGTAGCGCTCCACGTACACGCCTTCCTTGCCGAAGGCGGCCTTCGCCCGGTCCGTGCACTGGCGGTAGACCTTCTCCATCTCCGCGGAGTTCCTGGCCACCGCCATGCCAATGCCACCGCCGCCGCTGGCCGCCTTGACGAGCACCGGGTAGCCGATGCGCTCGGCCTCCGCCAGCGCGCTGGCCACGTCGGGCACCACGCCCTCGCTGCCGGGCACCACGGGAACCCCCGCGGCGGACACCAGCTTGCGGGCCTGGCTCTTGTCCTTCATCCGCGCCATGGCCTCCGGCGGCGGTCCCACGAAGATGAGCCCCGCGTCCGCGCAGGCCTGGGCGAACTCGCCGTTCTCCGACAGGAAGCCGTAGCCCGGGTGGATGGCCTGCGCACCCGTCTGCTTCGCGGCGTCCAGGATGGCGGCGGTGTTGAGGTAGCTGTCCTTGGCCGGTGCGGGGCCGATGCGCACCGCCTCGTCGGCCTCTTTCACGAAGGGCAGCTCGGCGTCCGCGTCCGAATAGACGGCGACCGTCTTGAGCCCCATGCCCCGGGCCACCACGCCGATGCGGCGGGCAATCTCTCCCCGGTTGGCGATGAGCAGCTTCTGGAACATGGCGAAACCCCTGGGGTGCGGGTGCGAAAGGGCGGCGAACCTAACCCTCGCTCCCTCCCAAGACAAGGGTGCGAACGGACGTGCAACAGGTCCCTACAGTCCAGTAAATTTGCGGGTCTACGAGGCGGTGTCGTACCTTGCTCCCCGTGACGCCCCCCACCTCCTCAAGCCCTGGCGGCGTGGTCAATCTGCACCACGCGCGGCGCGCCAAGCGCCTGGACCTCTACCGTGGCCGGCACGCGGACCGCGTGCGCTTCGTGCGCACCACGCTCGAGACGTTGACGCAGAGCGGCACCCTCTTCACCGAGGAGGGCACGCGCCGCGGCCTCTCCCTGCTGAAGGCGCTCCAGCTGCTGCAGCGGGCCCACGCGCGCCTGGAGGAAGTGTCCGGCGACGGCGTGCTGCCCGCGGCCCGGCTTCCGGAGCGCGTGGACGCGCTCTATTCGGAAGTCGACGGCCTCTTCGCCCGCGCGGACACCCTGTCTGCACGCGACGAAGCCAGCGTGGCCCAGCTTCCCGCTCGCTGAGCCCCGCGTCTCCCCTGCCCCTTACGGCAGTTCCGTCTGGCCCTGCCGCCGCAGGAAGGTGGGGATGTCGAACTGGTCCTCGTCCAGCGGCAGCGGCGCGTCCTTCACCACCGCGGTGCGGGCGCTCACCGACTTGGCGCTCTCCACCGTCAGGGGCCGCGAGCCGCTGCCCTTCGTGGGCACCAGGCTGGCGACTTCCTCGCGCGCGTTCGCGAGCACGGACGGCGCCGGACGCGACAGTGGCACCTGCACCACCGGCGCCACCGTGCGGACCTTGGGCGCGTCGCGGTGCACGAAGCCCGTGGCGATGATGGTGATCTTCACCTCATCCGAGATGTTCTCGTCGATGAGCGAGCCGAAGATGATTTCCGCCTCGCTGTCGGCGGCGTCGTGCACCAGCGTCAGGGCCTCGTTGACCTCCTGTAGGGTCATGTCGCGGCCACCGGTGATGTTGATGAGCAGGCCCGTGGCGCCGTCGATGGAGACGTCCTCCAGCAGCGGGCTGGCGATGGCCTGCTGCATGGCAATCAGGGCGCGCTTGTCACCGGTCGAGTTGCCCGTGCCCATGAGCGCGATGCCCTTGTCGCTCATGATGGTCTTCACGTCGGCGAAGTCGACGTTGATGTAGCCGTGGTACTGGATGAGGTCGCTGATGCCCTGCACGGCGTTCAGCAGGACCTCGTCCGCGCGCTTGAAGGTCTCCAACAGCGGCATCGGCTCGTTGGAGAGCGACAGCAGGCGCTGGTTCGGAATGGTGATGAGCGTGTCCACCGCGGCCTTGAGCTCCACGATGCCCTGCTCGGCCTGCTTGCGGCGCTTGTTGCCCTCGAAGAGGAAGGGCTTGGTGACGACACCCACCGTGAGGCAACCCAGGCTCTTGGCGATGTCCGCGATGATGGGCGCGGCGCCCGTGCCGGTGCCGCCACCCATGCCGGCGGTGACGAACACCATGTCGGCGCCCTCGAGCACCGCGGCAATCTGGTCACGCGACTCCAGGGCGGCCTCGCGGCCCATCTCCGGGTTGGCGCCCGCGCCCAGGCCCTTCGTCAGCGTCTGGCCCAGCTGAAGCCGGGTGGGCGCCTTGCTCGCGGCGAGCGCCTGGACATCGGTGTTGGCGGCGATGAAGTCCACCCGGTCCAGCTTGGACAGGATCATCGTATTGACGGCGTTGCAGCCGGCCCCACCCGCCCCGACGACCCGAATCTTGGCGGCCTGCTTGTTCTGATCGAACTGGTCCATGGTGGTCCTCTCGCCCGGAGTCGCACGATGCAGCGCGCGTGCTCCCAACCCCCACAATCATCAGCAAGTCCCACGCTTTGGCAAGTATTCCGCTACGAGCCTGTAGCGGGATGCTGCGCGTCTGAGTCCTGACGCGCACTTACGCCAACCCATGGACGTGCAGGCGTGCGACGCGGTGGGTGAACTTCGCCCCTTGACTCGCGATACACGGCACTGCTTGGCGGGTGGGGCGCAGCATGCCCCAAAAAACGACGGGTGGCCCCGAAATCTCTTTCGGAGCCACCCTCGCTGAAATCACCCGGTGTGTTTCACCGGGGATTCAGAGCCCGTGGGTCAGTGCGCCTCGCGTTCCACTTCCACCTTCCCCACGCGGAGGATGGTGAACCCCACGCGGCGGTTGTTCTCACGGCCCTTCGCCGTCTTGTTGGTGTCCACCGGCTTCGTCTCGCCGTAGCCCACCGCCTCCATGCGGCCCTCGGCGATGCCCTCCTTCACCAGGAAGGCGCGCACGTTGTTCGCGCGGCGCTGGGACAGGTCCAGGTTCTTCGCGTCGTTGCCCTGGTCGTCCGTGTGGCCCTCGATGCGGAGCAACTCCACCTGCGGGTTGGCGCGCAGCACCGCGGCCGCCTGCTTCAGCAGCGGAAACGAGCGGGCCAGGATGACGTCCTTTCCAGTGGCGAAGTAGACCTTCTCCAGGATGACGATGCGCTCGCCATCGACGAGCACCTTCACCTTGCCCTTGTCGGGGCAGCCGTCCTCGTCCTGGAAGCCGTTGATGGTCTCCGGCTCGTTCGGGCACTTGTCCTCGGCGTCGGGAATGCCGTCCCGGTCGTTGTCCGGGTCCGGGCAGCCGTCCTCGTCCTGGAAACCATCCTTGTCCTCGGGAGCATTGGGGCAGCGGTCATCCGGATCCATGATGCCGTCGCCATCCGTGTCCACCGGCGGCGGAGGCGGCGCCACGTCCGGGCAGCCATCCGTGTCCTCGAAGCCGTTGACCGTCTCCGGCTCGTTCGGGCACGTGTCCGCCGTGTCGGGGATGCCGTCCGCGTCGTTGTCCGGGTCCGGGCAGCCGTCCTCGTCCTGGAAGCCGTCCTTGTCCTCGGGCTCCGTCGGGCAGGCGTCGTCGATGTCGAGGATGCCGTCGCCGTCCGTGTCCACGGGCGCGGCCTGCTTCGGCTCGCGGGACGGCTCCGGGCTGTAGCTGAAGCCCGCGAGCAGCCGGAAGCCCGGCGTGCCGTAGCCGCGGGTGAGCCCCGGCCCACCGCCCACGTGCGCGGAGAAGCCGCCCAGCGCGCGGTACTTCAGCGCCGCCAACAGCTCCAGCGGGCGCTCCTCGGTGTCCTGCTGCTCCAGGTTCACCGCGCCCACCAGCGTGGCCGCGAGCGCCAGCGGCACCTCGCTCACCGTGAAGGGCAGCTCGGCGCCCACGCCGTAGGACACCGCGTTGCCCAGGTTCAGGTTGCGCAGTTGCTGCTTCTCCCGGAAGTCCACGCCCACGTTGGCAGCCACGCGAAACCGCTCGCCGTATTCGGCCACCAGGCGCGGCTGCACGCCCACGCCCGAGCCCCCGAGGAAGTCGGAGCCGCCGCCCGTGGGCAGCACCACCGGCACCGTCAGGGCCAGGCCGAAGGAGCCCTCCTCCAGGAGGCGGGCCTTGGGCACCAGGCGCAGGTCACCGATGCCACCCGAGCCCACGCCCTGGGCGAAGGACGGGTCCACCATGGGCGCCGCCTGCGAACGCTGGAGCGTCACCGGCAGCAGCACGCCGAGCTCGAAGCGGTCGAAGAGGCCCACCGAGCCCATCAGGTCCACACCCACCTGGCTGCGCACCAGCGCGGTGATGTACCGGCCCGAGCGCGGGTCCATGAAGTTGAGCGGCTTGTCCGCGTAGTTGACGGACACGCCCACGTTCCAACCCAGGTGGGAATGCACCTGGGCGCTCTGAACGCCCAGGATGTCCTTCGAGCTCGGCCCCGGCTTGTACTGCTGCACGTCGATGGACTGGGACGCGGACAGCGTGGGCACCTGCGCCACGGCCGGCCGCGACACCATCAGGACCGCCAGCGCCAGCACGGCGGCGGCGGCCACAGGGGCCCCAGCGGCCCGCCCCGCCGAGCGGCGGTAGCGGCCCAGCAGTGGCAGCCCGAGCAGCAGCAGCGCCAGCGGAGCGAAGGTGCCCGCCCCGCTCGTGCTGCACCCACGGCCGGAGATGACGAAGTCGTCGTTGCCGTCCAGCGGGTTGGTCCCGCCGGTGACTTCCTCGCCGTCGTTCACGCCGCCGCCGTCCGTGTCGGCGTTGTTCGGGTCCGTCTCGCCGTTGTCGAAGGAGCCGTTGCGGTTGGCGTCCTCCGCACCGTCCAGCAAGCCGTCGCCGTCCGTGTCCGGGTTCAGCGGGTTGGTGGGGTTGTTGCCACGCACCTCCACGCCATCCGTCAGGCCGTCAGCGTCCGTGTCCGGGTTGTTCGGGTCCGTCTCCGTGCTGTCGACGCGGCCGTCGTGGTTGGCGTCCTCCTCGCCGTCGCGCAGGCCGTCACCGTCCGTGTCCGGGTTCTTCGGGTCGGTGGTGGTGCTCGGGTCCGCGTCCGGACGGAAGTTGGGCGAGCTGCGGTCCGTGTCCGCCGGAGCGCTCTCCAGCGTCACGCCCATCTCCGTGCCGTCCAGGATGCCGTCGTTGTCGCTGTCCGGGTCCAACGCGTCGATGAGGCCGTCATCATCCGTGTCGGTGATGCCGTCGATGCCGTCCGGCACGCCGTCGTCGTCGCTGTCCGCGTCGTTGGGGTCCAGGCCCTGCGCGATTTCGGTCGCATCATCGATGCCGTCGCCGTCCGAGTCGACGTCGTCCGCGGGGTTGAGCGGATCCGTCTCGCCCGGGTCCACCCGGCCGTTGCGGTTGGCGTCCTCGATGCCGTCACGCACGCTGCCGCCGTCCGTGTCGGGGTTGAGCGGGTCCGTCGTCGTGGTCGGGTCGGAGTCCGCCACGAAGCGCGTCGTGTCCGTGTTGGCGCCCTGGGGCTCGGCGAGGCCCAGCTCCAGACCGTCCGACAGCAGGTCGCCATCGGTATCCCAGTTGTTCGGGTCCGTCTCACCCTCATCGACGATGCCGTTGTGGTTGGCGTCCTCGTTGCCATCCAGGATGCCGTCGTCATCCGAGTCGTCGTCGAGCGGATCCGTCCCCGCGGTATTCACCTCGATGCCGTCCGGCAGTCCGTCACCGTCCGTGTCGGGGTTCTCCGGGTCGGTGCCCAGCACAACCTCCTCGGCGTCCGTCAGGCCGTCGCCATCCGTGTCGACCGCGACCGACCAGTTGTAGGTCGCCGGCGTGCCGTCCACGTTGCCCGCCTCATCCACCGCGCGGACGCTCAGCGTGTGGCTGCCTCCCGCCAGGCCCGTGAAGGTGACCGGGTCCGAGCACGGCACGTACGCCGCGCCGTCCAGGCTGCACTCGTACGTCACCGGGGATTCGTCCGAATCGAAGTCGAACGTCGCGGTGCCAGGCGCTTCCGTCAGCGGCGGGCCGGAGATGATGAGGGTGTCCGGCGCGGAGGTGTCCACCGTCCAGGTGTAGCTGGCCGGCGTCGGGTCCGCGTTGCCATCCTCATCCACCGCACGCACCGCCAGGGAGTGCTCGCCGTCATCCAAGCCCGTGAAGGTGGCCGGGTCCGTGCACGCCGTGAAGGCCGCGCCGTCCAGGCTGCACTCGTACGTCACCGGGGATTCGTCCGAGTCGAAGTCGAACGTCGCCGAATCACTGTTGGAGAGCGCGGGCGGCGTCGAGGTGAACGTCGTCTCCGGCGGCTCCGCGTCCACGATGAACGTGTGCGTCACCGTCGTGCCGGTATTGCCGGCCTCGTCCTCCGCCGTGACGGACACCGAGTGGGGACCTTCCGACAGCGTGTCGCCCACAGGGAGCGACCAGTTGCCAGACGGGTCGGCCACCACCGTGCCCACCGTGACGCCATCCACCACCACCGTCACAGTGCTGCCCGCCTCCGTCGTTCCGGAGTACGTCACCACCGGCACATCGAGCACCGCGCCATTCGCGGGCGTGGTGATGACCACCACCGGCGGCGTTGCATCCACCGTCCAGGTGTACTCGGCGGGCGTCGGGTCCACGTTGCCGGCCGCATCCACCGCGCGCACCGCAAGCGTGTGGTCACCGTCCGGCAGCGGGCCGAACTGCGCCTGCGCTGGGCACGCCGTGAAAGGCGCGCCGTTCAGCGAGCACTCGTACGTCACCGGAGACTCGTTCGACGAGAAGACGAAGTCCGCGGTGGCCACGTTCGTCACCACCGCCGGGCCACTGTCGATGGCGGTATCCGGCGCCGTCGTATCCACCGTGAAGGTGGAGCTCGTCGGAGCGCTGGTGTTGCCCGCATCATCCGTCGCCGTGACAACGACCGTGTACGGACCGTCCGGCAGCGTCACCGGCGGCGTGAAGGTCCAGTTGCCACCGGCATCGACCGGGATGGGGCCGTAGGGCACGCCATCCAGCACCAGCGTCACGGACTCAGCGCCGTCGGCCGTGCCGGTGATGGTCACCACCCCGTCATCCAGCACCGCGCCGTTCGCGGGCGTGGTGATGAGCGGCGCCACCGGCGGCGTCAAATCCACCGTCCAGGTGTGCTCGGCGGGCGTCGGGTCCACGTTGCCGGCCGCGTCTACCGCGCGCACCAGGAGCGTGTGCTCCCCTTCCGCGAAGCCCTCGTACGTCACCGTCTCCGCGCACGGCACGTAGGCCGCGCCGTCCAGGCTGCACTCGTAGGTGGAGCCTGGCTCGGAAGCGGCGAACTCGAACGAGGCCGAATTCGACGAGGTCGGCGTCGCCGGACCGCTCACGACGAGCGTGTCGGGCGCCGTCGTGTCCACCGTCCACGCGTACTGCGCGGGCGTCGGGTCCACGTTGCCCGCCGCGTCCACCGCGCGCACCAGGAGCAGGTGGTCCCCATCCGACAGCCCCGTGAAGGTCGCGGGGTCGGCGCAAGCCACATAGACGCCCCCATCCAGGCTGCACTCATAGGCCACGCCTCCGCCTTCCGAGCGAAGGTCGAAGGTGGCGGTCGCGTCCCGCGTCAGCAGCGTCGGGCCGGAGTCGATGAACGTGTCAGGCGCCGAGAGGTCGACGATGAACGTGCTCGTCACCGGACCCGCGGAGTTGCCCGCCGGGTCGACGCTGGTGATGGACACCGTGTGCGGCCCCTCGTCGAGCGGCTCCGGCACCGTGAAGGTCCAATTGCCGTTCTCATCGACCAGGATGGGGCCGTGCGTGGCGCCACCCACGTCCAGGTAGATGTTGCTGCCCGGCTCACCCGTTCCCGTCAGCGTCGGCGTCCCGGTGGCGACCTCCTCCTGGTCCGCGGGCGAGTCGATGGTCGGCAGCGTCGGGGGCGTGAGGTCCACCGTCCACGCGTACGTCGCGGGGGTGGCGTCTACGTTGCCAGCGGCATCCCGCGCGCGCACCGCCAGCGTCTGGTCGCCCTCGCTCAGCCCCGGGAACGTCTGCGGGTCCGTGCAGGCCACGAAGGGCGCGCCGTTCAGCGAGCACTCGTACGTCACCGGGCTCTCATTGGACGCGAAGTCAAACGTCGCGCTGGTGGCGTTCGTCACCGTCGGCGGCCCACTCACGATGGTGGTGTCCGGCGCGGTAGCATCCACCGTCCACGTCCGGGTGGCGGGCGTCGGATCCATGTTGCCTGCCGCATCCACCGCGCGCACCGCCAGGGTGTGCGAACCATCCGCCAGTCCCGGGAACGTCTGCGGGTCCGTGCAGGCCACGAAGGGCGCGCCGTCCAGCGAGCACTCGTACGTCACCGGGTTCTCATCAGAGCTGAAGTCGAACGTGGCACTGGGGGACGTCGTCGTCCCCGAAGGACCGCTGACAATCGTCGTGTCCGGTGCTGCCGTATCCACCGTCCACGCGTACGTCGCTGGCGTCGGGTCCATGTTGCCCGCCGCGTCCACCGCGCGCACTGCCAGCGTCTGGTTGCCCTGGCTCAGTCCCGGGAACGTCTGCGGGTCCGTGCAGGCCGTGAAGGGCGCGCCGTTCAGCGAGCACTCATACGTCACCGGGCTCTCATTGGAGCTGAAGTCGAACGTCGCGCTGGTGGCATTCGTCACCGCCGGCGGGCCGCTCACGATGGTGGTGTCCGGCGCGGTGGCATCCACCGTCCACGTCCGGGTGGCGGGCGTCGGGTCCACGTTGCCCGCCGCGTCCACCGCGCGCACCGTCAGGGTGTGCGAACCATCCGCCAGTCCCGGGAACGTCTGCGGGTCCGTGCAGGCCACGAAGGGCGCGCCGTCCAGCGAGCACTCGTACGTCACCGGGTTCTCGTTGGAGCTGAAGTCGAACGTGGCGTTGGGGGACGTCGTCGTCCCCGAAGGACCGCTGACAATCGTCGTGTCCGGTGCCGTCGTATCCACCGTCCACGCGTACGTCGCGGGTGTCGGGTCCATGTTGCCCGCCGCGTCCACCGCGCGCACCGCCAGCGTCTGGTCGCCCTCGCTCATGCCTGGGAACGTCTGCGGGTCCGTGCATGCCACGAACGGACCACCGTTCAGCGAGCACTCGTACGTCACCGGGCCCTCGTTCGAGGCGAAGTCGAACGTGGCGCTGGTGGAGTTCGACACCGCCGGCGGCCCACTCACGATGGTGGTATCTGGAGGCGTGGTGTCGGAGACCACGGTGAAGGTATTGGTGTTGCTCAGCACGGACGACACGCCCTGGAGCAGTGCGTAGGCATTCACCGTGTGAGCACCGACGGGCAGATCCGCGGTCGGCGTGAGGCTGAAGTTCCCCGAGGGGTCCGCCGTTGCACGGCCCACTTCGACACCATCCACGAAGATGATCACCGTGGAGTTCGCGGGGGCAGTACCGCTGATGACCGGACGAAAGCCCGTGGTGGAGCCGTTGGCAGGCGTCACCACCACAGGAGCCGCCACATTCGCCGGGAAGGCACCCGGCAGGATGGTGACGACACCGGAATTGCCAGGGGCGGCACCATACGTGAGCCCGTCCGGAGCGCTGGCCGTCGGCTGCGTGCCCGCAGCACCGCCAATGACGGCCGGTGTGCACCCGACCGTCGCGCCCTGAACCAGCACGCGACCACCGCCACCGCCGCCGCCCGTTCCGTGCTCGGGGAAAATCGTACTACCGCCGTTGCCACCACGGGCCGACACTTGGTTGGCCGAGCAGTTCAGGACTCCGGTGACGCGCAGGTACACGGTGCCGCCAGCACCCGCGCCGCCTGCGGCGTCATTTCCATCCCCCAGGGCGTTGCCGCCCGCCAGCCCGTTCGCCGAAACGCGACCGGTCCCCGAAAGTGAGGCAGCGCGGACGAACACGAATCCGCCGCCCGCGCTCCCCGCGCCGGCCGCGTCGTCATTGCCATGTCCAGCGCCACCGCCACCGCCGAACAGCCCATGGCTCACCGCATCGAAGTCCAGACTGGCGCCACCGAGCCCACCCATGGCCCGGGAAACCGTAGGACTGTCCTCCCCGCTCCAGGTGCGCCCGCCGATGCCACCTGCGCCCGCGTTGCTGCCGCCACCACCGCCGGAGTTGTGGCAGACGCCGCCGCCACCCGCGTTGGCGATGTTGCCCCGGCCCGACGTCCCTGCGACAGGAAAGGCTTCACCACCGAAGCGAGCGGGCACCAGCCCCTCGCCTTTCGACGCTCCGCCCGGCCACTCCTGATCCAGGCCAGTGCAGCCATCACCGTCGCCGTTCCAGGCAAACGCGCCGCGGAAACCCAGGCCATCCGCGTGGATGGCCCCCGCGTTGCTCACCGCGCCCTGCGACAGAAAGGCCAGCACACCGCCCGTCGTCCCATTCCAGGGCTGCGCCGTGATGCTGCCCGCGGCGTTCACCGTCACGCTGGTGTACTCGGGCACCCGAATCGCCTGCGTCCCGGTAGCTCCGAAGGCCACCGTGAGAGGCTGCGTGAAGTTGAGCCGCGTCGCCGTGAGGCTCTGAATCCGCGAGAGCTCCCAGCGACCCACCGGGCCTCCCGTCAGGTTGACGGGGGCCTGACTCCCAGACGCGGGCGCCGCCAGGCCCGTGGCCTGGAACACCATCACCAAGTTGCCCACCGCGAAGCCCGCGGACGACTCCACCGTCACGAAGCTCTGCCCCGCTGGCGCGGCGGTCGTCACGCGCGTGTAGGTATTAATGGGCGGGTTAGCGGCGTTGATGGTCAGCGCGCCGCTGCTCCCGTTCCCCAGGCCGAAGGTATCTGCAGCGGCCTTCGCCACAGGACCCAGCAGCGCCGCGCACAGCAGCACCAGGGGTGCGACGGCCAAGCCGAGGCGTCCTCGGGAAACCCGCTCAAGCAGGGGAACGTAAAAGGTCTTTCGAGTCATAAACCTGGGGTCGTTGGGGGGGGTGTGGGCCCAGCGGCAAATGCCGCACATAGCAATCCGGGAGCCAGCCTCTGTCCAATCTACGACCCTGGAGATTCCGAGGATTTCAGCGCCCGGCTCACGGGGTATCCCGTGCCCCATCCGAACCACGGATCCAGATTCCGGAAACTGGACCGGCTCGGGCACTTCGGAGGGCAACCCACCAGGTCGGCTGACGCGTCAAACCAGGACGCTGACGCGTCAACCGGGACGCAGGGTGTGTGGCCCACGGCCAACAAAAAAGGGCCCCCCTTTCGGAGAGCCCTTTGGCAACGCGGTGGGCGCTCGGCCCGGCGCGTCAGAAGATTTCCTCGAGCCACTCGCGCATGCGGCCCTTCACCTTCTTGTACACGTTCTCCTCGCGGATGCGGAACATGCGCCGGTCCAGGTGGCGGGCGCCGTAGACGACCAGGCCCACGCCGGTGGCGTACATGGGGCTCTTCACCACATCCACCAGACCGCCAATGCCGCGCGGCATGCCGCGGCGGACGGGGAGGCCCAGCACTTCCTCGGCCAGCTCCGGCATGCCGGCCAGCAGCGTGGAGCCACCCGTAATCACCACGCCCGAGGCCAGCAGGTCCTCGTAGCCGCACTTCTGGATTTCGCGGTGCACGAGCTGGAAGATCTCCTCCACGCGCGGCTCCAGTATTTCGCAGAGAATCTGCCGCCCGAGCACGCGGGGATGACGGCCCCCGACGCTGGGCACTTCAATGGTGTCGTCCTTGTTGATGAGCGACGACAGCGCGCAGCCGTACTTCTGCTTGATGCGCTCGGCCTCGTGCGCGGGGGTGCGCAGGCCAATGGCGATGTCGCTGGTGAGGTTGTTGCCGCCCAGCGCAATCACCGCCGTGTGGACAATGGAGCCGCCGGAGAAGATGGCGATGTCCGTGGTGCCGCCGCCGATGTCGACGAGGCACACGCCCAGCTCCTTCTCGTCCTCGCCCAGCACCGCCTCCGCGCTGGCCAGCGGCTGAAGGACGATGTCGGAGACATTCAGGCCGGTGCGGTTTGCGCACTTGACGATGTTCTGCGCGCTGGACACCGCGCCGGTGACGATATGGACCTTGGCCTCCAGCCGGACGCCCGCCATGCCCAGGGGCTCCTTGATGCCGCCCTGGTCGTCGATGATGAACTCCTGCGGGAGGACATGGATGACTTCCCGGTCCAGCGGAATCGCCACGGCCTTGGCCGCATCAATGACCCGGGCGATGTCCGCCTCGCGGACCTCCTTGTCCTTGACGGCGACGATGCCCTGGGAATTGAAGCCCTTGATGTGGCCTCCGGCGATGCCCGTGTAGACGTGGGAAATCTCCGCCCCCGCCATGAGCTCCGCTTCTTCCACCGCGCGGCGGATGGAAGAGACGGTCGCCTCGATGTTCACCACCACGCCCTTGCGCAGACCCTTCGACGGATGCGTCCCGATACCGATGATGTCGATGCCGCTGTCGGTCAGCTCTCCGACGATGGCGCAGATCTTCGTCGTGCCGATGTCGAGGCCGACGATGATCTCCCCCGACTTCTGCTTCGCCATGACAACCCTCCCAGGCCCCCCACTCTCGTGAAAGGGGCGCGTCCTCTTACCGCATCGAAGCCCCGCTCCTCTCGGACGCGGGGCTCGAAATCTTCACCGCCACCCAGCCGGGCCGGGCACGGTTATCCAGGTGAATGATCTCCGCTGCAAGCCCCCTCGCACCCAGTTCGCGCCGGACACGGGCAAGACGCTGCAGCTTGACCTCTGAATCTCCTTCACCCAGGCGCACTTCCTGCCCGGACGCCGTCACCAGCGCCAGGCTCTGCGCCTCCAGGCGGACCTCCGACAACTGTTCGGCCTTCTCGGGTGACAGCCGCGCGTACGCGCTGGCCACCGTCAGCGCCGAACGGAGGCGCTCCCGCGCCGCCGCCGGGTCCGCCACATAACCTTCCCGGTCCAGGCCCGTCACCAGGGGCAGGTCCAGTCCGTCCCCGGGCGTCACCCGCTTGAAGGGCTCGCCCTCCTCGTCCAGGACGTACAGCTCCCCCAGCACCGCCATCGCCACCGGCACGTGCTCCGTCACCTCCACCGACACGCGGTTGGGGAAGCGACGCGTCACCTCCACCGTGCGCAGCCAGGGGTGCTGGTGCATGGCGCGCTCCAGCGCGTCCACGTCCAGCGTCCACAGGTTCTGCCCCTTCGTCAGCGCCGCCAGCCGCAGCAGCTCCACCCGGGAGGCGCGCTGGAGGCCGGAGAAGGACACCGCCTCCAGTTCGAAGCGCGGCGACGTCAGCGCCCACTCCCGCAGCGCCACCCCACCCCACACCAGCAACCCGGTGCCCAGGGTCAGCCCCAGCACCTTGAGCACGCCCGGCCCGTGCGAGCGCACCGCGCCCCGGACCGCCTCTTTCTGCTGGGCGGCGTCCTGACGGCGGCGGTTCTTGGATTTACCGAAGGCCATGGGGAGAAAAGGGTTGACGCATGCTGTGCCCGGTTCGGGAGCCACGCCAGTTTTTGGCTACAGGCACGTCGCTGTAGCGCAAGCCGCCACACAGGGGCTTCGGAAATTTTCGAAGGAGGCCGACGCCAAGTTGCGCCGGCCCCATACCAGACGCTCAGGCCTTGAGACACGCGCCCAGCAGCAGGCGCTCACACAGGGCGGGAAAGTCGATACCGCGCCCCGCGGCAATCTTGGGCAAGAGGCTCGAGGCCGTCATGCCCGGCAGCGTGTTGGTTTCCAGCAGGAACACATCGCCTCCGTCAGTGACGATGACGTCCGACCGCGAGCCCCCGCTACACCCCAGGGCCTGGTGCGCGGCCAGGCACACCTCGTTCACCCGCGCATACTGATCCGGAGGCAGGGGCGCGGGGAAGAGGTACTGCGTGCCGGTGCCCGCCTTGTACTTCGCGTCATAGTCGTAGAACTCGCGCGCGGCGCGGACCTCGATGACGCCCAGGGCCTCATCGTCCAGCACGCCACCCTGCACTTCGCGTCCCTTGACGAACTGCTCCACCAGCAGGGTGCCCGCGTACTTCGCCGCGTCCGTCACGGCGGCCTCGTAGGCGTCCCGCGTCTTGCAGATGTGCACGCCCACGCTGCTGCCTTCGCGGCTGGGCTTCACCACCACTGGAAACGGGAAGGGCAGGCTGTCCACCGCCGCCAGCGCCGACGCGGCGTCCCTAAAGGAACGGTACGCGGGCGTGGGGATGCCGTGGGCCACGTAGACCTGCTTGGCGTACACCTTGTCCATGCCCAGCGCGGAGGCCAGCACGCCGCTGCCGGTATAAGGAATGAAGAGCGACTCCAGCAGTCCCTGGAGACAGCCGTCCTCGCCATAACGCCCGTGGACGGCCAGCCACGCCACGTCCACCTTCTCCGCCGCCAGACGCGCGGGCAAATCCCGGCCCACGTCAATCTCCACCACGTCGTAGCCCAGCCCGCGCAGCGCCCCGGAGACGGCCTCACCGGTGCGCAGGGACACGTCGCGCTCCGCGGACATTCCGCCCAACAGCACACCGACACGCTTCTGCTTGAGCTCGTCCTTCGTGAAGGCACCGCGGTTCGGAGTCACAGGAAGTCTCCCAGGCGCTTGACTTCGGGTTTCATGTCAACGCCGGACTGCTCGAGCACCCGCTGCCGCATGAGGGTGACGAGTCCCAGCACGTCACGGGCGGTGGCACCGCCCAGGTTCACAATCCAGTTGGCGTGCAGGGTGGACACCTGCGCGCGCCCCAGCGAGTACCCTTTCAGGCCCGCCAGTTCAATGAGCCGTCCGGCATGGTCGCCCGGCGGGTTGGTGAAGACGCTGCCGAAGTTGGGCTGACTGAGCGGCTGTGTCCGTTTCCGGTAACCCAGGTCCGCGTCCATGACGGCCTTGGAGGCCACCACGTCCCCCTTGCGCAGCGCGAAACGCACCCGGGTGACGACGCCGCCCGGCGGCAATTCGGAGTGACGGTAGGAATACGGCACCTGCGCCTTCGTCAGCCACCCCACCCCGTCCGCCGTGGCCACTTCCACCGCCTCGATGACGCGGAAGGCCTCGCCGTTCTTGGTGCCGGCGTTCATCGACACCGCGCCGCCCAGCGTGCCGGGGATGCCGGCCAGGAACTCCGCGCCCACCAACGCGTGGGCCCGCATGACGTTGATGAGGCGGACGATGGCCGCCCCCGCGCCCAGGGTGAGCCGCCCTTCCTCGGGGCCCACGTCGGCCACCTCCGGAAAGAGGTCTCCTGGCAGCTTCAGCGTCAGGCCGGGCACCCCGCCGTCCCCCACCAGCGTGTTGGCGCCGCCGCCCAGAATCGAAACGGGGACACCCTCTTCGCGCGCCAGCTTCAGCAGCGCCACCAGCGCCTCTGGCGAGCGCGGGCGCACCAGGGCTTCCGCGGCGCCGCCGGCCCGGACGCTGGTGAGAGGCGCCAGCGGTTCGCCCGCCTTCACCTCGCAGCCGCCCAGCGACTCCACGCGCGCCGCCAGCGCCGTCTTCACGCCCGCTTCCACCATGGCGCTAGTCCTTCGACAGGGGGGTGGTGCGCAGCAGCTCGAGCAACTCCGGCCCCACGTGGGTGATGTCACCCGCGCCCAGCGTCAGCACCAGGTCACCCTCGCGCAGACGCGGCAGCAGCGCCGCCGGCAGGTCGGTGCGCTTCTCCACGAACGTGACGTCGCGGTGGCCGTGGGCGCGGACGGCGTCCGCCAGCGCGTCGCCCGTGGCGCCATGGATGCGCTCCTCGCCCGCCGCGTAGACGCTGGTGACGAAGAGCACGTCCGAATCATTGAAGGAGGTGGTGAACTCCTTCATCAGGTCATGCGTGCGCGTGTAGCGGTGCGGCTGGAAGGCCACCACCACCCGGCGTCCGAAGGCCCGCCGTGCGCCGGCCAGCGTGGCCAGCACTTCCGTGGGGTGGTGCCCGTAGTCGTCCACCACGGTGATGCCCTGGGCCTCGCCGCGCACGGTGAAGCGCCGCTGCACGCCGCCGAACTCGGCCAGCGACTCGCGGACCGTCTCCAGCGGGATGTCCATCTCCTCCGCCACGGCGATGACGGCCAGCGCGTTGAAGGCGTTGTGCGCGCCCACCATCCGCACGCGGAACTCGCCCAGCGACTCCTCCCGGCGGTAGGCGTGGAAGCGCGTGGTGAAGCCATCCAGTTGGATGTTCTCCAGCCGGTAGTCCGCCATGTGCGAGCTGCCGTAGGTGACGAAGCGCTTCTCGATGCGCGGCAACAGCGCCTGGACGTTGGGGTTGTCCAGGCACAGCACGTTGAGGCCGTAGAACGGCACCCGGTTGCAGAACTCCACGAAGGCGGACTGGAGCGTGTCCAGGTCGCCGTAGTGGTCCATGTGCTCCGGATCGATGTTGGTGACGATGGCAATGGACGGATGCAGGTGGAGGAAGCTGCCGTCGCTCTCGTCGGCCTCCACCACCATCAGCTCGCTCTTGCCCAGCTTGGCGTTGGAGTCGAGCACGTTCACCTTGCCGCCCACCACCGCCGTCGGGTCCAGCCCCGCCGCGCTCAGCACGGTGGCCACCATGGACGTCGTCGTCGTCTTCCCGTGGCTGCCGGCCACGGCGACCGCGTACTTCAGGCGCATCAACTCCGCGAGCATCTCCGCGCGGGGGATGACGGGAATCTTCCGCTGCCGGGCGGCGACCACCTCCGGGTTGTCCTTGCGCACCGCGGAGGAAATCACCACCACGTCCGCCTGAATCAGGTTCTGCGCGCGGTGGCCTTCGAAGAAGGTCGCGCCCATGCGGACCAGGCGCCGGGTGATGTCGCTCTCGCGCAAGTCGGAGCCGGACACCCGGTAGCCCAGGTTCAGCAGCACCTCGGCGATGCCGCTCATGCCGATACCACCGAGCCCCACGAAGTGGACCTGCGCCGCATGGCGCGTCTTGAAGAGGCTGGGGGGCTTGTTACGTGTCACGAATGGCTCCTGGGGGCCTTCTTCTCGGCTTCGATGGGGGTGCGCTCGCGGCCGTTGGGGCCCCACGTCTGGACCATCAGGTCCACGCACACGTCCGCCAGTTCCTTGGCGGCCTCGGGACGGCCCAACAGGCCCGCCTTCTTCTCCATGCTCTTGAGGCGCTCGGGGTGGCTCTTCAGCTCGCGAATCGTCTGCGCCAGCTTCTCCCCGGTGAGCTCCGACTCGCGAAACATCAGCGCCGCGCCAGCATCCACCAACGCCCGCGCGTTGACGGCCTGGTGGTCGTCCGTGGCGTGGGGGAAGGGAACCAGGATGCTGGCCTTCTTACAGACGGTCAGCTCCGCGAGCGTCGTCGCGCCGGCGCGACAGACGACCAGGTCCGCGCGGGCATAGGCGCTGGACATGTCGTCGATGAACTCCACCACCTCCGCCTGGAAGCCCTTGTCCGCGTAGCCCTTGCGCACCGACTCCAGGTCGTTCTTCCCCGTCTGGTGGACGAAGTGCAGGCTGTCCTTCAGGTCGCCCAGCGAGTCCAGCGCTTCCGTCATCCGCTGGTTGATGCCCCGCGCGCCCAGGCTGCCGCCGAAAACGAGCACGGAGAAGCGCTCGTGCGCGACGTGGCTGCGCAGGTAGTTGTCCATCAGCTTGCGGCGGATGGGGTTGCCGATGAGCTGGACCTTCTTCTCCGGGAAGAAGGCGCGCGCCTCCTCGAAGGCGATGAACACCACGCGCACGATGCGGCCCAGCACCTTGTTGGTGAAGCCGGGCAGCGCGTTCTGCTCCTGGATGGCGGTGGGGATGCCCATCAGCCACGCGGCCAGCACCACCGGCCCACTGGCGTAGCCACCCACGCCCACCACCACGTCCGGCTTCTGCCGGGCGAGGATGCGAAAGGACTCGATGAAGGCCAGCGGCAGGGCGAAGAGCGCCTTGAGCAGGGACACGAAGCCCTTGCCCTTGAGGCCCTGCACCTTCACCAGCTCCAGCGGATAACCTTCCTTCGGCACCACGCGCGACTCGATGCCGCGCTCGGTGCCCACGAAGACGACCTCGTTGCGGTGATGCCGTGTCACCACCTCTTCCGCCAGGGCGATGCCCGGAAAGAGATGTCCGCCCGTGCCCCCACCCGCGATGAGCACCTTCATCATGCCGCCACCTCCCGCATGTCGGTTCCCACCCGGCTGGGCCTCGCGACCCCCTGGGTGTTCGCGCTCAACGACAACAGCACTCCAGCCGCGCCCATCAACACCACCAGCGACGAACCTCCGTACGACACGAAGGGCAGCGTCAGCCCCTTCGTCGGCAGCAACCCCATGGCCACGCACATGTTGACCGCGGCCTGGAACGCGATGATGGAGCTGATGCCCAGCCCCAGGTACGTTCCGAACGTCTCCCCCGCCGCCAGGCTGGCCCGGACGCCGCGCCACAGCACGACGCCGTACAGCACCACCAGCAGGCCCACGCCAATGAGGCCCGTCTCCTCGGCGATGATGGAGAAGATGAAGTCCGTGTGGGCTTCCGGCAGGAAGAAGAGCTTCTGCCGCCCGTCCCCCAGGCCCAGGCCGACCACGCCGCCCGAACCGATGGACATCAGCGACTCGGCCACCTGGTAGCCCACGTCATGCCGGTGCGCCCACGGGTCCATGAAGGCCAGGATGCGCTTCATGCGGTACGGACTGGAGGCAATGGCCACGTAGGCCAGGGGCAACGCCAGCAGCACCATGCCGACCAGGTAGCTCAGCTTCGCGCCGGCCGCGAACAGCAGCACGAAGAGCATGAACACCAGCAGCACGCTGCTGCCGAAGTCGGGCTGCATCATACAAAGCAACACCAGGATGCCGCACAGCGCGAGGTGCGGAACGAAGCCCACGGAGAACTTCGCCACCTTCTCCCGCTTCTTCGCCAGCGAGTAGGACAGGTAGACGACCCAGGCGAACTTCGCCACCTCCGCCGGCTGCAGGCCAAAGCCCGGCAGGCGAATCCACCGCCGCGCGCCACCCGCCGTGCTGCCGATGCCGGGGATGTTCACCAGCACCAACAGGACGATGGCCGCCAGCAGCAGCGGATAGGCCCAGCGCGCCAGCCGGCGCCAGCCAATCTTCATGGCCACGGCCATGGCGACCAGCCCCAGGCCCGCGGCGACGAGCTGGCGCTTGAGGAAGTAGAGGCTGTCGCCCAGCTTGTCCTGCGCGAGCACCGCGCTGGCCGAGTACACCATCACCAGCCCGAAGCTCACGAGCCCGAGCACCGCGCAAAGCAGCACCGGGTCGAAGCGCACGAGGGCGGAGGACGGAGGAGAAGGGTTCTTCATGCCGTCACAGCGCCTCCACCAGGCGCTTGAACGAATCGCCCCGGTCCTCGAAGTTCTTGAACTGATCGAAGGACGCGCACGCGGGCGACAGCAGCACCTTGTCACCCCGCTCCGCCAACTCCCGCGCCCGCGCCACCGCATGGGCCAGGGTGCCGCACGCGTGGACCTCCGCCGCGCCGGCATAGGCCCGGGCCAGCGTGTCCGCGTCGTCGCCGATGGTGAGCACGCCCTTCACCTTGCCCTGCCCTGCCTCCACCATGGGCGCGTACGACGCGCCCTTGCCCTTGCCGCCGGCAATCAGCCACACGCCGCTGGAAAACGCGCGCAGCGCCACCAGCACCGAATCCACGTTGGTGGCCTTCGAGTCATTCACCCACTCGACGCCATCCAGCACGCGCACGCTCTCCAGCCGGTGCGGCAGGCCCGGGTAGCCGTCCAGCCCCGCCTGCACCTCGCCGGAAGTGACGCCGCCCAGGCGCGCTAGAAGCGCCGCCGCCATCGCGTTCTGCGCGTTGTGGGCGCCGCGCAGCGCGCGGTTCGTCAGCGTGTAGTGCTCGCCCAGGAAGGCCAGCCGGAAGCCGCCCGGCTCCGCCACCGCCAGGCCCGCCAGCGCCGGGGCGTCCGCCACCGGCTTGCCCGTGAGGCTGAAGCCGTACACCGGCGCCTTCGCGCCGCGCGCCAGGCCCAGCACGTCCGCGTCGTCCGCGTTCACCACCGCGAAGTCGCCGGCCTGCTGCTGCTGGAAGATGCGCGCCTTCGCCTCGCCGTACGCCGCGTGGCTGGGGTAGCGGTCGATGTGGTCCGGCGTCAGGTTGAGGATGGCCGCGCCCCGGGGGCGCAGCGTGCGGATGCCCTCCAACTGGTAGCTGGACAGCTCCACCACCAGCGCATCCCAGTCATCCGGGGACAGGGCCGCCTCGCTGAAGGGCCGGCCCAGGTTTCCACCCACGAAGGTGCGCTTGCCGCCGCTGGCGAAGAGCGTGCCGGTGAGCGCCGTGGTGGTGCTCTTGCCGTTGGTGCCGGTGATGCCGAACAGCGGTACGCCGGACAGCAGGCGGCCCGCCAGCTCGACCTCGCCCCACACCGCCACGCCCGCCGCGCGCGCGGCCTGGATTTCCGGTAGCGCCAGCGGCACGCCCGGGCTCACCACCACCAGGTCCTGCGACGCGAGCAGCCCCGGCGGCGTGGGCCCGGACACCAGCGTGGCGCCCAGCGCCTTCACCTCGTGGGCCACCGCGCCCAGCGCGTCCTCGCCACGTGCGTCCAGCGCCGTGACGTCCGCGCCCTGCTGACGCAGCAGGCGCAACGCGGCCACGCCGCTCTTCGCGAGCCCGAACACCAGCACCTTCTGACCGGACAGCGCCAACGTCATGGCCGTGCCACCTCCGGCTTCAGCGGAGCTTCAGGGACAGGAGCGCCACGCCACCACAGAGGATGGAGACGATCCAGAAACGGACGATGATCTTCGGCTCGGCCATCCCTTTGAGCTCGAAGTGATGGTGCACCGGCGCCATCTTGAAGACGCGCTTGCCCGTCATCTTGAAGGACGTGACCTGAATCATCACGCTCAGGATTTCGGCGAAGAAGATGCCGTGGATGATGGCGGACACCACCTCGTTCTTGGACAGCATCGCCAGCCCGCCCAGCGCGCCGCCCAGGGCCAGCGAGCCGATGTCGCCCATGAAGACGGACGCCGGGTAGGTGTTGAACCACAGGAACGAGATGCCCGCGCCGACGATGGCCGCGCAGAACACCGCCAGCTCCGCGCCGCCCGGCACCTGGAGGACGCCCAGGTACTGGTACAGCGGCGTGGCCACCAGCTTCGACACGCCGCCCACCACCTCCGAGTCCGCGATGCTCAGCGTGGTGCCCGCCACGTAGCAGAGCACCGCGAAGGTGATGGCGGACACGATGGTGGGGACGATGGCCAGACCGTCCAGGCCGTCCGTGAGGTTCACCGCGTTGGACGTGCCCACGACGACAATCCACGCGAAGAAGACGTAGAACCAGCCCAGGTCCGGGTTGAACCAGCGCGTGGGGATGAAGGGCAGCGTCAGCTTGGTGTTGATGAGCAGCGTGGGGCCGAAGGAGCCGTCCGGCAGCGTCCACGTCGTCAGCAAGCCGAACACGGCGACGAGGAAGAAGAAGGTCTGCAGCGCCATCTTCTTGCGCCCGGCCAGGCCCTTGGAGTTGCGCTTGGACAGCTTGAGCCAGTCATCCAGGAAGCCGATGAAGCCGTAGCCCAGCGTCAGCAGCAGCATCACCCAGACGGCGCGGCTCTTCAGGTCCGCGAACAGCAGCGTGCCCGCCGCGATGCACAGCAGGATGAGCGCGCCGCCCATGGTGGGCGTGCCCTTCTTCTTCTGGTGCGAATCCGGCGTGTCCTCGCGCACGTTGCTCTGCCCGTGCTGCTTCAGCCGCAGCCGGGCGATGAGCTTGGGCCCGATGAGCATGCCCAGGAGGAGCGCGAAGACGCCCGCTGCGATGATGCGGAAGGTGGGGTAGCGCAGGAAGTTGAGTACGCGCCCCGCCTCGGAGTTCTGGATGACCTCGTAGAGGAGGTACAGCACTAGTGGTTTCCTCCGGGGGCGGCCGTGCCCGTCAGGGCGGCCACCACCCGCTCCAGCCGCATGCCGCGGCTGCCCTTCACCAGC
Source organism: Myxococcus sp. AB036A (assembly GCF_006547355.1). NCBI lineage: Bacteria > Pseudomonadati > Myxococcota > Myxococcia > Myxococcales > Myxococcaceae > Myxococcus > Myxococcus sp. AB036A. The sequence goes on from NZ_VHLC01000012.1 coordinate 26,548, forward strand.
ACCACGTCACCCTCGCGAAGCCGCGGCGCCAACCACGCCATCAGCGGCTCCACGTCGGTGAAGTGGGCGGCGGATTCACCCATGGAAGCGGCCTCCCACCCCTTCAAGGAGCGGGGACCGAAAAATGCCGCCAGCGCCGCGTGCGAGGGAATCTGGCCGCCCAGGCGCGCGTGCTCCTCGAGCTCGCCCGGCCCCAGCTCCAGCATGTCCCCCAGCACCACCACGGCCCGGCCACTCGCGGGCACCAGCGTGCCCAGCGTCTCCAGCGCGGCGTCCATGGAGGCCGGGTTGGCGTTGTAGCAGTCGTCGATGACCGTCACGCCGTGCTGCCCGTCCACCACGTTGAGGCGCCGCGAGTACGGCCGCGCCGACTCCAGGCCGCGCACGCACTCCTCCGGCGTGTAGCCCAGCGCCAGCGCCACCGCGAAGGCCGCCGTCGCGTTCTGCGCGTTGTGTGGCCCCACGAAGTGCAGCCGCACCGGCCACTCGCGGCCCAGGTGCCGCACCGTGGCCACCATGCCCTCGCGGCCCAGCGTCTTCACGTCCGCCAGCCGCACGTCCGCGTGCTCCGCCCGGCCGAACGTCAGCCGCTGCGCTCCGCTGCGCTCCGCCTGCGCGGGGATGAGCGCGTCGTCCACGTTCACCACGATGGTGGTGCCGTGGCCCATCTCCTGGAACAGCTCGCCCTCCGCCGCCGCCACGCCCTCGATGCTGCCCAGCCCTTCCAGGTGCTCGGGCTGGACCACCGTGATGACGCCCGCGTCCGGCTGGACGACGCGCGCCAGCCGCTCGATTTCCCCCGGCTGGTTCATCCCCACTTCGATGACCGCCGCGACGTGGCGCGGCTCCAGCCGGAAGAGCGTCAGCGGGACGCCAATCTCGTTGTTGAGGTTGCCCTCGGTCTTCAGCGCCGGCCCGCGCGTGGCCAGGATGGCGCCCACCATCTCCTTGGTGGTCGTCTTCCCGTTGGAGCCACCCACCGCGCACACCGGAATCCGGAAGCGCTGACGGTGGTGCCGTCCCAGCGCGCCCAGGGCCCGCAGGGTGTCATCCACTTCATAGAGCGTCAGCCCGTCGGGCAGCGCGGGCAACGGGCGCCCGCGTGCCACCACCGCGCCAGCCGCCCCGCCCTTCGCCGCGGCGTCCACGAAAGCGTGGGCGTCGAAGCGCTCACCCACCAGGGCCACGAAGAGGCACCCGGGGGTGAGTGCCCGCGTGTCGGTACAGACGGTAGCGTAGGCGGCCGGGGCCGGGCCGCCACGCCGGGTCGCCCCGGTCGCCTGCACCACCTCTTCGTCGCTGAAGGAAGCTGCCATGGTGTGAGAGATGGGCGGGTCGACGGGGCTTGGGAGGCTCGGGCTCAGCCAGCGATGCGGTTGGCCAGCGCCTTCGCGGCCACCTGCCGGTCGTCGAACACGAGCTTCTCCTCGCCGACCTGCTGGTACGTCTCGTGGCCCTTGCCCGCGATGAGGACGACGTCGTCCGCGGACGCCAGGCTGATGGCCTGCTCGATGGCCGCGCGGCGGTCCGCGTCGACCAGGTAGCCCTTCTCACCGCTCTTCGCCTTGCCGGCGGAGATGCGGCGCAGGCCGCTCTTCTCGATGCCCGCGGTCACCTGGGAGATGATCTCCTCCGGGTCCTCGGTGCGGGGGTTGTCGCTGGTGATGACGGCCAGGTCGGCGCCCTCACCCGCCACCGCGCCCATCAGCGGACGCTTGCCCTTGTCGCGGTCCCCGCCGCAGCCGAACACCGCGATGACGCGGCCCTTGGCCAGCGAGCGCGCCGCCTCGATGGAGCGCTTGAGCGCGTCATCCGTGTGCGCGTAGTCCACCAGCACCGCGGGGGCGCCAGACGGACCGTAGTTCTCCACGCGCTCCATGCGGCCGGCCACCGGCATCATCCGCTCGATGCCTTCCTGCACGTCGCGCCGCGCGAAGCCCGCGCCCAGGCCAATGCCCACCGCCAGGAGGATGTTCTCCAGGTTGTGGGGCCCCAGGAGCTTGCTCTTGAGTGGGATGTCACCGGCGGGCGTCTTCAGCACGCCCTTGATGCCCTGGAGCGAGAAGCTCACGTCGGCCGCGGAAATCTCCCCGGAGCCCTGACGGCTGAACTTCCACGCCATGCGCTTCTGGCCGCGCTGCTCGTTGTAGATGCGGCTGGCGTAGGTGTCGTCGCCGTTCACCACCGCCACGCCCGTGGCGGACAGGTTCTCCGCGAAGAGCTTCCGCTTGGACTGGAAGTAGTCCTCCATGTCCTTGTGGTAGTCGAGGTGGTCGCGGCTCAGGTTGGAGAAGCCCGCGGCCTTGAAGGTCAGCCCGTGCACGCGCTCCTGCGCGAGCGCATGGCTGGACACCTCCATGATGACCGTCTCCACGCCCGCCTCCACCATCTCCCGGAGGATGCGGTGCAGCTCCAGCGGATCCGGCGTGGTGTTGGCGCACTCCACCGTGCGGCCAGCGAACTTGTAGCCCAGCGTCCCGATGACACCGGTGGACGCGTACGCCGCGGTGCTCATGGCCTCCAGCAGGTAGCTGGTGGTCGTCTTCCCGTTCGTACCGGTGATGCCCAGCAACGTCAGCTGGTCCGCCGGGCGGCCGTAGAAGTTGGCCGCGATGAGCGCCAGCGCCTTTCGAGCGCTGCTCACCTTGAAGAAGGGCACCTGAGAGGACGGCACCGGCTTCTCCGACACCACCGCCACGGCGCCACGGGACACGGCCTCACCGATGAACTGGGCCCCATCCTCCTTCGTGCCAGGAATGGCGACGAACAGGTCTCCCGGCTTCACGCGCCGCGAGTCCTGCGTCACACCGGTGACGTCAACCGCGGAACGGCCGCCCGAGGTCTGCTCGGCACCACATCCTGCGAGGACATCCGTCAGCTTCATCTCTTCCCCTTCACACGCATTGCAAGAGCGGGGCCTGGAGCGGACGCGGCCTTATTGCCGCGCGGCGAGCTCCAGCGTCACCCGGGCCCCCTTCTCCACCAGTGAACCGGCGGCGGGGGTTTGAGATACCACGCGTCCACTGCCCAATACCTGTGGCTCCAGCGCCGCGGCGAGCAGCTTCACCACGGCCTCACGTCCTACTTCTCCCTGAAGGTCCGGCACACGTACCGTGCCGGGTTCAGGGGTCTCCGTCACCGCGTCCGCCAGTGCCGTCCGGGCGGCACCGGAGGCATTCGCCCCCGGCTTCGCCGCGGCAGGCGCGGGGGACTCGGCGGCCACGGCCACCTCGGGTGCCACCGTCCGGGACGGGGGCACGGCCAGGTGAGCCATGGCGGCGGTCGCAATCTCCTTGAAAGCAGGGGCAGCCACGGTCCCCCCGTATACGTCCGTCTTGGGTTCGTCCACTACGACAAGAATCACTGCTCGCGGAGACTCGGCCGGTACCACCCCGACAAAGGAGGCGATCCGCTTGTCCGAATACCCCCGCGCCACCGGGTCTGCCTTCTGTGCGGTGCCCGTCTTTCCGGCCACCCGGTAGTCCTCCATGGCGGCCTTGAGGGCCGTTCCTCCCTTGGCCACCACGCTTTCGAGCATGCCCACGACCTGCCGGGCAACCTTCGCGGAGACCGCCCTGCGCAGTTCCGTGGGACGGTTTTCCAGCAGAACGACACCGTCCGGGTCCACCACCTTCGACACCAGATAGGGCCGCATCAGCACCCCATCGTTGGCCAGCGCACCATATGCGGCCGCAATCTGCACCGCCGTGGCCGTCATCCCCTGTCCAAAGGACTGGGTGGCCAGGGAGACTTCCGCCTTCGGGAACGGCAGGACGCCGCGCCCCTCGCCCGGCAGGGACAGGCCGGTGCGCTCGGCGAAGCCGAAGGCCCGGTAGCCCTTCACGAAATTCTCCCGTCCCATGGCCTGGGCAATCTTCGCCATGCAGATGTTGGAGGACTTCTGAAGGATGCCCTGCGGGGTGAGCCAGCCGTAGGAATGGGTGTCGTTGATGGTGTGGCGGCCGACCCGCCAGGCGCCATTCTCACAGAAGAAGAGGCTGTCGGCGGTGATGGCCTTCTCTTCCATCGCCGCGGCCACCACGAAGGCCTTCAGCGTGGAGCCCGGCTCGAAGGTGTCCAGGGCGGCGCGGTTGCGCATGCCCGAGCGCGAGCTGGACTCCGGCGTGTTGGGGTTGAAGCGCGGGTGGTTGGCGACGGCGAGCAGCTCGCCCGTGCGCGGATCCAACACCACCGCCATGCCGGCCACGGCCTTGGCGTCCTCCACCGCACGGCTGAGCGCCTTCTCCGCGACGTACTGGAGGTGGCGGTCCAACGTGAGGGTGACGGCGGCGCCCTGCCGCTGGAGCGGATCCAACGCGCCCTGCACCAGCAGCTTGCGGCCCTTGGCGTCACGGAAGCCGGAGGTGGAGGAGTTCTGTCCGGACAGCTCGTCCTGGAAGGCCAGCTCCAGGCCCTCCAGGCCGCGGCCGTCCATGCCCACCGTGCCCACCACGTGGGCGCCCAGCTCGCGCTGGGGGTAGAAGCGCTTGGGCTCCTTGGAGAAGCCCACGCCCGGCAGCGCCAGCGCCTTCACCGCGGCGACCTCGGCGGGCTTGGCCTGGCGCTTCACCCAGGCGAAGCGCCTGGCCCGGGCCAGGCGCGCGCCCAGCTCGTCCGAGTCCATCTTCAGCGCCTTGGCCAGCGCCCGGGACGCGGCCTTCACGTCGGGCAGCATGGAGGGGTCCACCCAGATGGAGTCCACCTCCACGCTCTGGGCCAGCGGCGTGCCGCGCCGGTCGAAGATGTCGCCACGGCGGGCTGGAATCTCGATGTGCCGGACGTACTGGTCCTGCGCCATGCCGCGCAGCTTCTCCTGCTCGAAGACCTGGAGCTGCACCGCACGACCAAAGGCGACGCCGAGCAGCATCAGGAACAGCCCGAACAGCAGCCGTACCCGCAGCTTCAGCCACTTCGCGTTGGGCTCGGGAGCCCGCGCCGCCTTGAAATCCCTCACCGACCCGCTCCGGCGCGGCCCGCCACGCGGACGGTGGGCTGCGTGGCGTCCGGGGACTCCGCGCGCGCGCCGCTGCCACGCGCCGGCTTGTCCGCCGACAGCGACACCACGGCGCCGCCGCGCGGCATGGCCATGTTCAACTGCTCGCGCGCCACGCGCTCCAGCCGGCCCGGCGCCTTGAGCGTGGCCAGCTCCAGCTTCAGCCGGTCATTCTCGCGCGTGAGGATGCGGCTCTCCGCCTCTTCGCGCGACAGGCGGTAGCCCATGTCCACCACCAGCACCCGGCTGGAGACGTGCAGGATGCCCACCGCCGCGAAGAGGGCGAAGAGGCACACGGCCGGCAACAGGTGCAGCAGCACGCCGCCCACCGTCACGGAAGAACGCAACGCCGACACCCGGGAGTGCACCTTGCTCATCGGAGTTTCTCCACCACGCGCAGATGCGCGCTGCGTGAACGGGGATTGGCCTCGACCTCCGCCTCGGAGGCGGCCACGGCCTTCTTCGTCACCAGGGCAAAATCCCCCACCCCGCTGCATACGCACACGGGCAGGCCCGGCGGACAGGTGCAGCGCCCCGCGAGCGCGCGGAACGCCTCCTTCACCTTCCGGTCCTCCAGGGAGTGGAAGGCGATGACGGCGGCGCGGCCCCCCACCTTGAGGAGCCCGGGGATGGCGGCCAGCAGCGCGTCCAGCGCCTCCAACTCGCCGTTGACGGCCATGCGCAGCGCCTGGAAGGTCCGGGTGGCCACGTGGATGCGGTTGGGCCACGCCTTGCGCGGCACCGCCCGCTTCACGACCTCCGCGGCCTCCAGCGTGCGCGTGGGCAGGGCCTTCTTCAGCTCGCGGGCAATGGGCCGCGCGAAGGGCTCTTCACCGTAGTCCTTGAGGATGCGGACCAGCTCGCGCTCATCCGTGGTGGCGATCAGCTCCGCCGCCGTCAGGCCGTCCGGCCCCATGCGCATGTCCAGCGGGCCGTCCTTGGAGAAGGAGAAGCCGCGCTCGGCCACGTCCAACTGCGGAGACGACACGCCCAGGTCCACCAGCACGCCATCCACGGGCAGCAGGTCCGCGGCGACGCGGGGCAGCTCGGCGAAATTGCCGGCGCGGCCCTGGAAGCGCGGGTTCGCGCCCAGGCGCGCGGTGGCCGCGGCGAGCGCCACCGGATCCCGGTCCACGCCGACCACCGTGGCGCCCGAGGCCAGCAGCGCCTCCGAGTGGCCACCGCCACCCAGCGTCCCGTCAATGATGACCCGCCCATCCGCCGGCTGGAGCAGCGCCACTGCTTCCCGCAGGAGGACGGTCTGGTGCTGGAAGTCCGAAGCCGTCACGGGCCGTCAGACGAAGGGTGCCCGCGCCAGCGCGAAGGCGGCTCGGGCATCGTTCATGTGCGGGTAGATTTCGAAACAGTCGTGCGCGCCGGCCGCGCGGAAGATGGCGGCCAAGTACGGCGACAGTCCGGACAGCTTCACGTCCCCGCCGGCGCGGCGGAAGGCATCCGTGCGCGCCATCAGCGGCTTGACGCCGCGGTAGTTCAGGTGCCCCACGTCCCCGAAGTCCAGCACCACCTGACGCGTGCCGCGTTGCAGCTTGCGGCCCAGGTCGTCGCACAGCTCGAGCAGGTCCTGCTCGCTCAGCTCGCCCTCCAGCATGAGCGTCTCGACACGGCCGGCGGCAATCGCCGCGCCCGCCAACCCTGGCCGAACCTCCAGAACCTGGTTCATACGCTTGCCACCCTCCCGGTACTTCGGGGTCCTGTCGACTTTCCCGTCACGCTTGCCGCAGCTCGGCGAGCACCTTCATCACGTCCGCGGAGGTCGCTTCCTGGCGCGCTTCTTCCTGCGCCTTCGCCCACCCCTCGCGGCTCCACAACTCGATGACCTTCACCATCCCCGCCCACACCACGTCCTTCTCCAGCCCCGCATAGGAGCGGAGCGTCGGAGGGATGAGCAGGCGCCCCAGCTTGTCCAGCGGGCACTCCTGCGCGCTGGCCACGTACAAGCGCATCAGCGTCTTCACCCCAGGCTCCATCGGGTTGCGCTTGGCCAACGACAGCTCCAGCGCTTCCCACTCCCGCACCGGGTAGGCGTGGAGGCATCGGTCGAGCGCCGTCGTGAGGATGAGCCTCTCGTCGTAGGCGCCCACCAGCGTGTCCCGGAGCTTCGCCGGGAGGCTCGTCCGCCCCTTCGCGTCGATCTGGTGCTCATAGACGCCTCGGAACACTCGGGACGATCCACCTTTTCAGCCCGCTGAGGGATGAACCTCCACTCCTTCCCACTCCTTGCCACTTCCGGGCGGCATACATACGCGCCCCACCTGGGGGGGTCAAGAAACCGCAACAGGTTGAAACAGCGGTTTGTCCGCGCCGGACGTCCGGAAAGGTCGTCACACCTGGAAGGTCCAGTGGTTGGCGCCGTACGACGCCCTACCTATTGCGCTGGGGTAAACTTGAGTTCCCCCCTGACCCAGGCGCAAAGTGTCAGTCGCGTGAACACGAACGTTCGGCTGAAGGTGGCCTACAAGACGCCGCAGTCCCTGGTGGGGGAGTACACGCGCAGTGTCGGACTGGGGGGCGTCACCCTGGAGACGCGCCGCAGCCTGCCGCTGGGGACCCGCTTCACCTTCGAACTCCATGCGGGCGGTGTGCCTCGGCCCGTGGAAGTGCTGGGGGAAGTGGTCCAGGTCGTCCCACACGAGGAGTCCCAGCGCTTCCTCCTCACCGTCCGCTACGGGGTCGGAGAAGACCGCAGCGCGTTGGACGCCATCCTCCAGCGCATCTACTCCGCGGACGAACACTCCGGCCTGCGCCGCTTCCCACGGCTGCCCCTGTACCTGCGCGCCGTCGAGGCGGCCCCCCTGTCCCCGGGCTTCGTCGTCCGGGACATCTCCCGGGGCGGCGTGGGCCTGGAGGTGCAGGCCCCTTCCCTGCCGCGCCAGGTGAAGGTGGGCACGCCCTTCCTGCTGGAGATGGACTTCCGGGAGGGGCCCATGATGCTGCACGGCGAGGTGGTGTGGACCTCCACGGTGCCCCGGAAGAACTCGGGGACGGTGGCGCCGGGCTTCGGCGCCACCTTCGGCCGGCTCCGGCCGGACATGCAGCAGCGGCTGGAGGGGCTGTTGTCCCTGGCCACGCTGCCGCCCGTCCCCTGGAAGGCCCGGGTGAGCTTCGGCATGGAGGCCGTCGCGCGGATGCCGTGACGGCCCGGAGGCCCCCGCGGGCTACACCGCGCCCAGGGGGTAGCCGCCCGCGGACTCCAGGGCCGCCACCACGGTCTCCCGCAGCGCCGCCGGGTCATACGGCGTGAAGACGTCCAGCGTGCCCAGGCGCTCGAGCTCCTGGTCGAGCGCGCCCCCCTTCAACGTGGCGCACAGCGCGCGGCGCGTCCTGTCGTAGGCGCGGGGGATGGCGTCCAGCGCGTAGAGCTGCGTCATCGCCACCCGCACCGGGTCCAACGCGCCGGACGTGGCGGCCTGGCGCGTGCGCGTCACCATGGAGTCCAGCGCGAAGGCGTCCATCACCACGTCCGACAGGGCCGCGAGCACCTCCTGGTGCTGCTCCAGTTCCGGGCCGAACGTCTCCGCCGCCACGCGCAGGCCGTGGAGCGCCAGGTGCTTGGCGGCCTCGGCGGCGACCTCCTGCGGGGCCAGGGCGTCCTGCACGCGCGCACGGGGCCGCTCGCCCCGGGACAGCTCCTCCGCCACGTTGCCGGCCATGGCGAACAGCGGCAGGTCGCCCTTCACCGCGCGCTTGAGGAGCATGCCGGTGATGAGCATGCGGTTGATTTCGTTGGTGCCCTCGAAGATGCGGTTGATGCGCGCGTCGCGGTACGAGCGCTCCACCGGGTACTCCTCGATGTAGCCCGCGCCGCCGTGGAGCTGGACGGCGTCATCCACGAGGTGGCCGAAGGACTCCGAGCCGTGCACCTTCATGATGGAGGACTCGATGGCGTACTCCTCCACCGCCTCCAGGAGACGCGCCTCGTAGTCCGGTGCGTCCTTGTCCCCCTGCCCCAGGCGCGCGTCCACGAGCCCGGCGGTGCGGTACGTCATGCTCTCCACCGCGTAGACGAGCGCGGCCATGCGGGCCAGCTTCTCGCGTGACAGCGGGAACTGGACGATGGGCGCGTTGAACTGCTTGCGCTCCTGCGTGAAGCGCAGCGCGTTCTGGAGCTGGAGCTTCATGCCCCCCAGCACGCCCGCGCCCAGCTTGAGGCGGCCGTAGTTGAGGATGTTGAAGGCAATCTTGTGGCCCTTGCCCACCTCGCCCAGCTGGTTCTCCACCGGGACGCGCGCGTCCTCGAAGTAGAGCGGGCACGTGGAGGAGCCGCGGATGCCCATCTTGTGCTCCTCCGGCCCCACGGTGAGGCCGGGCGTGTCCTTCTCCACGATGAAGCCGGTGAACTTGTCCCCGTCCACCTTGGCGAAGACGACGAACACGTCCGCGAAGGCCGCGTTGGTGATGTAGAGCTTGGAGCCGTTGAGAATCCAGTGCTTGCCGTCGGGGGATAGGACTGCCTTCGTCTTCGCGCCCAGCGCGTCACTGCCGCTGCCCTGCTCCGTGAGCGCGTAGGCCGCCACCCACTCCCCCGTGGCCAGCTTCGGCAGGTACTTCGCCTTCTGCGCGGCGTTGCCGAACCAGACGATGGGCAACGTCCCGATGCCGGTGTGCGCGCCGAACGTCACCGACCAGGAGCCGTTGAGGCTCATGGCCTCCGCCAGCAGCAGCGACGTCGTCTTGTCCAGGCCGGTGCCGCCGTAGGCCTCGGGGATGTCCACGCTCAGCAGGCCCAGCTCACCGGCCTGTCGCAGCAACTGGCGCAGGAGCGCGTTGTCCTTGGCCTCGATTCGCTCGGACAGGGGGAGCACCTGCTCGCGGGAGAACTGGAGCGCCGTCTTGAAGAAGAGGCGCTGCTCCTCCGTGAAGGTCTCCGGCGTGAGGATGCGGGCCGAGCCCACCTCCTCGAAGAGGAACGCCCCCCCGGGAGCAAGCCCCTGCTGCGAAGTGGCCTTGGATGCGACATCCATGAGTATCCCTCCAGCGGGCGAGCGCACCCCGCCCTGGGGCCTGAATCTAATCCTCCGGCTGGAAGTCGCCCGCGAAGGCCCGGCGAGTCCTCGCCAGGCCACTGCCCTGCTTCGCTTCAGATGAAGTCCGCTGTCCGGCAGGCAGCGCCTTCCCGCAAGCGAAGGGGCGAGCGGTGCCCTTCAAGTCAGCCGAAGCAGGCGGTCCTGGACACCGCGCACGCCTGGCTACGGACCGCCGCCCTCGGTGTCGGCCTTGGCCCGAGCCCGCTTGCCCCGCGCCACCTCGGTGGCGAGCGCCTCCAGGCGCGGTGTCCAGAACACGCGGAACTGCTCCAGCCACGCGTCGACCTGCTGCAACGGCGCCGGGTCGACGCGATAGAGGCGGCGGGTCCCTTCGGCGCGAACCTCCGCGAAGCCGCTGTCGCGCAGCACCTTCAGGTGTTGGCTGACCGCCGGCTGACTGATGCCGAACTCCGCCTGGATGGACTCGGTCACCTCGCCAGAGGGGCGTTCCCCCTCGGCCAGGAGCTCGAGGATCCGTCTGCGCACCGGTTCACCCAGGACGTCGAAGGCATGCATCGTGGCTATCAGGTCCCCGGATGCCGCACGTCGGGCGGCGGCGCTCCAGTATAGAAGGCCGTCGTCCGCGCCGCGCGTGCCTTCGCCGCCGCAGCGTCCTCTCCCCGCGTCACATCCGCCTGGCCCCAGCCCTCGCTGCTGGCCGTGATGAACGCCTTGCCTTCTGCCGAGGTCGTCCAGGATTCCACCGCCGCGCTGTCGACAGCGGCGCCGCCGGACTCCAGGTGCATGCCCAGGCCCATCAGCCCCAGCTCCCAGCCGACGCCAGTCGCCCCAGGGCCGTAGTCGTCCCAGAAGGGGCTCACATGGGCCATGTGCTCCAGCCGCAGCCGGGTGCCACCGCCAGGCGCGTTGGCCAGGATGACCTCCAACCAGCTCACCGTCCCTCCGAACTCCCACGTCAACTCCAGGTGCCGCGGAGCCTCGCAACGGGTGACCGTGCCGCTGGCATTGCCCTTGAGCTCGTAACGCCCACCCAGCTTCAGGTCGCCGGACACCGGAAGGAACCAGCGGGGGATGCGCTCGGGGTTGGTCAGCGCGTCCCAGAGGTCCTCCACCGTCGTGTCGTAATCGCGCGTGGCGACGACGACCCGTGCGGGCTTGCCCTCATGCTCACGGCTCTCCACCTCCCGCACGACGGCCCCCAGGTACCGCTTCACATCCATCATGTCGCCTCCATGAATAAGCGTGGGCTTATATAAACGGCGACTTATCGAAGATGTCAACGCTCAAGGCGATGACACGAGAGCGCGGCCACGGTGGACTCCACACAGCGGGTTCACCCTCCGTCCGGGGCCTTGTGCGGCGTGGGGTAGACGAAGCACAGGGTGTCGAACAGCGGCTCACCCGGCGCGGTGAAGTTTCCACCGAGCGCCCGCGCCGCCTGCGCCACCTCCGTGCCGAACGAGGGCACGAGGCAGATGTCCTCGGACGTCTTGAAGCGCCCCTTGAGCAAGCCCAGGCCGCGGCGGAGCGTGACGATGTCCTGCCGCCCCGCCCGCACCGGCACCGAGGGTCCATTCGGATCCGGCCCCGGCAACTTGCCCACGCTGGTGGTCAGCTCGAAGCCGTCCGCGCGCATGATGATGCGCAGCTTGCCCGGCGCGACCTCCTCCAGCCACGCACGGAAGCCCGCTTCGTCCCGCAGCACCACGGGATAGGCCACGGGCCCATCCGGGTGCGCCAGCCACACGGACTCCGCCGAGTCCCGCAGCACGGTGAACAGCTCCGACGTCTGCACCAGGAACGTGTCCGCGTCCGGAACCACCAACACCGCGTGCCCTTTCACGCGCTGCGCCAGCCGCGCGGCGTCATCCGGGCGCGCCGGCTCGAAGGTCTCCTCGCCCACGCGCACGCGCTCCCCCGCCAGCGCCACCCGGAGCGCGGAGGCCGGAAGCGGCTCACCCTGGATGGGGCCCGCCACCTCCACTTCGGATGGCGGCGCGGGTCGGGGTGCGTCCGGAGCCGCTTCGCCCGGCACGGCGAGCGAGGGCAAGGGCTCGGGCTTCAATGACTTGAGCGGCTCGGCCTGCTTCTCCTCCCGACAGCCGGCGCCCACCACGACGAGCAGCACCAGGGCGAGCGCCTGGGTGGCCGCATACATGCCCCGCACCGTCCTCACGTGGCGCTCCCCCCAAATGGCCGCCATCCAACGTCGCTGGTGATGACGCATCGATACATGGCTCGCCGAGCGGGCATCCTTCGGCGCCCGACCCTGGCCCCCGGCACCCACCACACCTCGGGCACCGCCGTGACGGTGGATGTCACGAAACATAGGAAGAGGCGCACCCACCATCGAATCACAGTCAACGGATTTTTCCCGTCATGGCGTTTTACCTACCCCATGATACATTCAGGTGGCCCTGCCAAGACAGCACGGGCCCCCTTGGCGCAGCGGCCACCTGCACCCGAAGGAGCCGGAACGAACGTGCAGCAGCTTTCCGAAGGGCTTCATTTCGGTAAATACAAGCTGCTCGAGCGCATCGCGACGGGCGGGATGGCGGAGATCTACCGCGCTCGGATGACAGCGGCGGCGGGTGTCACCAAGCCGGTGGTCATCAAGAAAATCCTCCCGGGCTATGCGGGCAACAGCGCCTTCCTGTCGATGTTCGTCAACGAGGCCCGCATCGCCGCGGGGCTGAGCCACGGCAACATCGCCCAGGTCTTCGACTTCGGCGAGGTGGACGGCGAGTACTTCATCGCCATGGAGTGGGTGGACGGCCGCACCCTGTCGAGCGTCATGCGGCGCGCGCGGGAGAAGGGCATGTACACCCTGCCCCAGCCGCTGGCGCTGCTCATCGCCGTGGAGATGCTGGAAGGGCTGGGCTACGCGCACACGCGGCTGGATGAACGCGGCCGACCGCTCCACATCGTCCACCGCGACGTCAGCCCGCAGAACGTGCTGCTCAGCTACGAAGGCCAGGTGAAGCTGGTCGACTTCGGCATCGCGCGGGCGCGGCTTGCCGGCAGCGCCGAGCCGGTGGAGCACGACCTCAAGGGCAAGTACACCTACTTCGCGCCGGAGCAGGTCCGCGGGCGCGAGCCCGACGCGCGCTCGGACATCTTCGCCGCGGGCATCGTCATCTACGAGATGCTGTGCGGCCGCCTCCCTTTCGAAGGGAAGATGCCGGACGTGCTGCGCAAGCTCGCCCTGGGCGACTTCCCGCGGCCCCGCGACCTCAACCCAGGCATCCCCACCGCGCTGGAGCGCATCCTGCTCACCGCGCTGGCCGTGGAGCGCGAGCAGCGCTACGCCACCGCGGAGGCCTTCGCCGAGGCCCTCACACGCCACCTCCACACGGCCGCGCCCGACGTGTCCTCCAGCGCGCGCGCCCACTTCATGGGCTACCTCTTCGAAGCGGAGCTGGTGGGCGAAGGCCGCCCCGTGCTGCTGCCCCGCGAGTTCCTCGCGCAGATGGCCCGGTGGACCCAGTCCCCCCTGGAGCGCCGCGCCCTCCGGGAGATGGCGCCGCCCGTCCGCGAGCCGCCGGGTGATGAGGAGGAGGAGCGGACCCCCATCGCCGAGTTCGAGCTGCCCCCCGCCCAGGCCTCCGCGCCCGTCGAAGGGCGGATGGAGCGCACCACGCTGCCGCTCCCCGCGCTGCCCGGCCCCGGAGCGCCGCCCGAGCCCGGTGTCCCGCCCCTGGATGCCGCGGCATCGCGGACGATGGGCATGCCCCGGGCCGTCACCCTGGGCGCGCCCATCATCGTGGCACTGACAGCCACGCTGGCCCTGCTGGTGTCGAACAGCACAGGCACCTTCTCCGTGGAGCTGAGTTCCTCCCCTCCAGGCGCCGCCATCCGGGTGAACGGCCAGCAACAGACCGCGCGCACCCCCGCCCTGCTCACGCAGCTCCCCGCGGACGCGGAACACCTGCTGGAGGTCCAGGTCCCGGGCATGGTGGCGTGGAGCCAGACGGTGCGCGCCGAGCGCGGCACCACCCTGGCCGTCCATGCCCGCCTGCTCCCCAAGCGGATTCAAGGCCCCGCCCAGCAGCCACACCGCGCCCCGCCTCCTCATGAGGTGCGGATGCCCGCCGGGCAGATGGCCCTGTCCAGCGTGGTGCACGCCTTCCGCGTGCCCTACCTCTCCACCGCGCAGATGCGGCTGGACCCGTCGCGCACCTACAGCGTCCGGGTGGAGGGCTGGGCCTCGCTGGGGCATGCCAGCATGGTGGAGCACGCCGGGTACTTCCTGGAGGGTGACGCGCGTCTGGCGGCACGCGAGTCCTTCGGCGTGCTGGACGGCGAGGAGCGACTGGTGCGCCACGCCTCGCGCCTCCACGTCTTCCTGCTGGACGCGAACCGCACGGACAACCACGGCACGCTGATGGTCCGCGTGCGCGAATGGGACAACGACGGCGCCGTCACCACCCTGCGGGTGGACGCCCGGACACACGCGGTGAAGCTGTCGCGCGTCGACCGCTTCCTGCTGCGCGGGCTGGAGCCGGACACGCACTACGACGTCGTGTTGCGGGACACCGCTGAGTCCGCGCGCACACGGGGCTTCGACGGGGGACCGGTGGGCCGCGTGCTGGGCCTGTACGGCGCCGGCGAGGGCCCGGAGACCGCGTCCGGCCTGCTGACGCTGCTGGAGGTGGGCCGTCCCCTGCGCCTGCGGGGCGCCACCTGGTTGCAGCTCGCGTTCCCCGACGACCACCTGGCCGACAACACCGGCAGCCTGGTGCTGGAGGTCTCGCCCGTGGCGGCGCCCGGCACCTCGCCCGCCCCCTCACCAGGGCCTCCCGCTACCACCCGGTAACGGGCCGCTACAGCGGTGCAGCGACCTGTTGCTGAAAAGTTGATCACCGGAGGCTGCCCCCTACCCTGGGCGCCACGGAGGACTCACCATGAAGAAGCTGGTGGCGGTGGCCGTGTTCGGCCTGATGGGAACCCTGGGGATGGCCGCGCGCGTGGACGCCCGGCCGGGAGTGGACGGGATGGAGCCAACGGATGCACAGGTCGAGGCGGCGCTGGACGCGCGGCAGAAGCTGGTGCTGGGCAACCTCCTCAGGGTTCAGCAAACGGACGCACGTACGGCGGCAATCCACCGGTAAACTCGTGGCGTCCGACGTGGCTCGGTGCTAAGCCCGGGCCTGTTCCGACGTTCAGCCCACCAACCTCACCCGTGAGGGGGACATGCCTGAAGGGTCCGCGTCACTCCAGCTCGCGGTTGGCGACCGGGTCGTCTATCCGAACCAGGGGGTCTGCCGCGTCTCCGCCATCGATATGAAGGAAGTGGCGGGACAGAAGCTCACCTTCGTCACGATGCGCCGCGAAGAAGATGGCGCCGTCGTGATGGTCCCCGAGGGCAAGGTGCTCGCCATCGGCGTGCGCAAGGTCGCATCCGCCGAGGACGTGGAGGCCATCTTCACCTTCCTCCGCTCGGACAGCGACAAGGCCGACCTCGACTGGAAGCAACGAGCCCGCACCAACCTGGACCGGATGACCCAAGGCGGCATCATGGGCCTGGCCGAGGTGGTGAAGGGGCTCCAGGTTCTCAGTGAGCTGCGCCCGTTGCCGACCAAGGAGCGCGAGCTCTACGACAATGCCCGGCACCTGCTGGTGACGGAGGTCGCCGCCGCGCTGGGCACCGCCGAGGTCAACGCCGAGGACGCCATCGACATCGTCCTCTTCCCGCCCGGCCGCGAGCGCCCCAAGCGCACCGCCGCCGAGTTCCAGCGCGAGGAAGGCGACCTGGACCTGGACAGCGACCTGCTGGGCCTGGACAGCGACCTGGACCTGCCGTCCGACGAGGAGCCCTCCGAGCCGTCCGAGGAGGAGTCCAGCGAGGAAGGCGAGTCCGAGGAGGCCGCGGCCTCCGAGGAGAGCGCTCCCAAGAAGCGTGGCCGTCCGCCCAAGCCCAAGCCGGAGGCCACGGCCGAGGGCGCCGAGCCCCCTGCTCCGAAGAAGCGCGGCCGTCCGCCCAAGCCCAAGCCGGAAGCCACGGCAGAGGGCGCCGAGCCCCCTGCTCCGAAGAAGCGCGGCCGTCCGCCCAAGCCCAAGCCGCCCGAGGCGGAAGGCGCCGCGCCCGCCGCGCCGAAGAAGCGCGGCCGTCCGCCCAAGGTCAAGCCGCCCGAGGGTGAGAGCTGACAGCCCCATGGACCGACGGGCCCCTGCACATGGGGCCCTTCCGCCGAGGTGACGCCCCGTGATTCGCGTCGTGACGCTGGACCCCTTCGACGACAAGCAGCTCGCGAAGTTCAACCGCACGCTCTACACGGCGTTCGGCGTGGGCAGTGAGCACTCCGACAGCTTGGAGGTGCCCGCGGGCATGTCCGAGCCGCTGGATGCGGAGAAGCTGATTGATGAGGTGAAAGGCATCCGTTCCTACAAGGACGACAAGGTGCTGCTCCTCACCACGCGCAAGCTGAAGGACCGCGAGCTTCCCAGCGGCGTGGCGCCCACGGCGGGCTTCGCGCGCCAGGGGAAGGACCGCGCCATCCTCACCATCGCGCCGCACAAGGATTTGGAGAGCGCCTTCAAGGCCGTCTCCCGCCACGCGCTCCACCAGCTGGGGCACCTCTGGGAGCTGCACCACTGCCTGGACCCGCGCTGCTCGATGTACCCGCCCTGGACGCCGTCCTTCGCCCAGGGTGAAGCCATCTTCTGCACCTTCTGCCGCGAAAAGAGCGAGCAGAAGATTCGCCTTGCGAAGTCCTAGCATCACGCGCGCGCTGCCCCTCGTGGAGTTGGGGGGGCTGCTCCTGGTCGCGTTCCTGTGCCTGCTCTTCCACCTGCGCCTGCCCGGCCGCCTTCCGTCGGAGGCGGACTACCGCGCGGTGGCGGAGCGCCTCCAGGCGGAAGCCCAGCCCGGCGACGCGGTGCTGCTCTTCCCGTGGTGGACGGAGCGCGCCCGCATCTTCGTCCCCTCCACCCTGCCGGTGTACGGCTACCTGGGCTCGGACCAGGATGACTTGTCCGCGCACCCACGGGTCTGGGTGCTGGGCCAGCCGGAGCTGCCCCGCTCGGACGAGGCGGGCTTCCTCGAAACCTTCCTGCGTGGCCGCCGCGCGATGGGCGCCACGTCGAGGCATGGCACGCTGACGCTGGCGCTCTATGAGAACGGCCGGCACCGGCCCCGGCGCTTCACCGCCACGGAGGCCTATGCGCGCGCCCGCGTGTACCTGGAGCAGCCGGATGGCACGCGCCGCGACTGTCCCTTCGACGGCAAGGTGCACCGCTGCCCCGGGCCCTCGCACCTGTACGTGGCGCCGGAGTGGCACGAAATCCTCTACGAGCCGCGGCGCTGCCTGTGGATGCACGCGCCGGGCGGCAAGCAGCGGCTGGTGGCGGAGCTGGACGGCGTCCCCGGTGGCCTGGGCCTGCGCCTGGAGGGCGGCATCATCTTCGAGCACGCCTTCCCCAAGGATTCTCGCTTTTCCACCACGCACCTGGGCGTGGATGACGCGGCGAGCGGCGCGCGGCTGCTGTCGCTGGCGATACCGCCGGGCCTGGAGGGCGTGCAGAAGGCGGAGGCCCGGCTTCCCGAGGGCGCGCCACACACGGTGAAGGTCTGGGTGCAGGCGGACAACGCGGACCGGCGGCAGGTGTGCCTGGACGTGCTGGCCGTGGAGCCCGAAGTGGGAGTGCGGGGATGATGCAAGGACGCGCCCCCACGCGCGACGAGAAGTCCCTGGCCTGGGCCCTCTGGGTGCTGGCCTTCGCGGCGCTGTGGCTGACGGAGTCCGCGGTGGGCTACACGCGCGACGAAAGCGTCTACTTCATCGCGGCGGAGGGCTACTCGAGCTGGTTCCGGCAGCTCTTTCAGTCACCGGCCCGGGCGCTGACGGACGCGGCCATCGTGCGCGCGTGGGACTACAACCACGAGCACCCGGTGCTGATGAAGACGCTGTTCGGCCTGAGCCACCTGCTCTTCCACACGGAGCTGGGATGGGTACGTTCGGCGACGGCGTTCCGCATCCCCGCCTTCGCCATGGCGGCGCTGATTCCCGCGCTGTCCTTCCTGCTGGGCAGCGCCATGTACGGCCGCCTCGCGGGGCTGTTCGCCGCCTTCGCCTTCATGCTGGTGCCGCGGCAGTACTTCAACGCGGAGATGGCGTGCTTCGACGTCCCCGTGGCCGCCATGTGGCTGCTCGTCGTGTACTGCTTCTGGCGCGCCATGGAGGACGTGCGCTGGGGCCTGTGGTGCGGCGTGGCCTTTGGCCTGACGCTGGCCACCAAGCACAACGCGCTGTTCCTCCCCTTCGTGCTCACGCCCTTCGCGCTGTGGCGCGCATACAGCGCCAGCGAGGGTCAGCCGGAGGCCCGCGCCTGGCTGGGCCGCTTCGTGGGCGTGTTCACGGCGGTGGCCGTGTTCTACGGCCTGCTGGTGCTGTCGTTGGGCGGCGGTGAGGGCTTCCAGCGGAAGTTCCTGCTGCTCAGTCCGCACACGCTGCTGTTCGCCGGGCTCGCGGTGGGCGGCGCCTGGGTGCTCAAGGGCGTGGACAAGGTGAACGCCCAGGTGACGCGCGCGCTGGTGCCCATCGCCGCCATGGCGGTGCTGGGGCCCGTCATCTTCTACCTGCACTGGCCCTACCTGTGGCACCAGCCGGTGGACCGCACCGCGTGGTACCTGGCCTTCCACGCCAAGCACAACCACTACGCCTGGTTCTATCTGAACCAGTTGCTGCGCGAGCCGCCCTTCCCGCTCGCCTACGTCGTCGTGAAGACAGCGCTGACGGTGCCCACCAGCCTCTTCGTCCCCATGGTGACGGGCCTGGCGGCGCTGGTGGCGCGCATGGTGCTGGGGGCCTTCACGCGGACGCGCGCGTGGGTGGAGCGCCCGGTGACGATGACGGAGGCGCTGGTGTGCGTGAACGCGGTGGCGTCCATCCTCATCATCAGCCACCCGCAGGTGCCGCACTTCGGCGGGGTGAAGCACTGGTTCCCGTCCATGGTGTTCCTGGGCATCCTCGCGGGCGCCGCGGTGGCCCGGGGCTGCACGGCGCTGTGGGAGCGGCTGAAGATGAAGTGGCCCTCATTGCCGCAGGCCGTGGTGGCCGTGCCGGTGTTCGCCGTGCTGCTGGCCCCCGCGCTGGTGTACTCGGTGCGCGTGTTCCCCTACGGGACGGCGGCGTACTCGGAGCTGGCGGGAGGGCTGCCGGGCGCGGCCACGCTGGGCATGCAGCGCCAGTTCTGGTCCAGCCACGTCACCGGCGTGCTGCCGTGGATCAACGCGAACGCGAAGCAGGGCGCACGCCTGTTCCTGCACGAAGTGCACGGCGGCTCGTTCCGCGACTACCAGCGCAACGGCATGTTGCGGAAGGACCTGCGCGCGGTGGGCAGTCCGGCGGACGCGGACATCGTCGCGTACCAGTACCACCAGGAGTTCCGCGAGCACGAGTTCCTCACGTGGCAGGCCTTCGGCACGCGCACGCCGGCGACGGGCCTCTACCTGGATGAGACGCCCCAGGTGGTCGTCTACGTCCGGCCGGAGACGCGGTAGCCCTTCGAGGCCACCGCGTCCGCCGGGACGCGGGGCTCAGGTGTCGCCGCCGCTGCTCCCCGCCTTCTTGCTGAAGTTCATCAAGTGGGCGGCCCCGCGCAGGAGTTCCGCGTCACTGAGCGGCGCCACCTGTTCCTTCAGCTGCTTGTACTCGCTCTGGGTGACCTTGGGCCGGTCCCCGTCGATGCGCTGCTGGAAGAAAGGCTGGTCGGGGAAGTCCTTGTGGAAGAAGCGCTGGTCCACGTACTCGGCGCGCTGCGTGCCCGGGCGCATGGCGAACTTCGTGTCCACGATGACGTCCGGGTTGCCGGAGATGGCCTTGTCCGGAGGAATCATGGCCGTGTTCGCGCCATGGGACGCCGAGGCCAGGTTGTTGGGCGACTGCGTCTTCTTGCCCCCCTCGCCGTGGCCCATGCCGTGGAGGATTTCGTAGTCCGTTCGCGGCTCCGCCGTGCCGAGCTTCTGCTGGTACTTCGTGGAGCTCGTCTCCCCGCCGGTCATCTTCCCGAAGACCTGGGTGTGCTCGCCCTTGTCGCGGTCCGGCACCGCGGTCTGCACCTGCTGCGGCCCCAGGCCCCTGGGGTCGAGCGGCCCCGAGGCGAAGATGCCCTTCTTGCTCGCCGCCTGGCTCCCGTAGTGCGCCAGCATGTTCAGGTTGTCATTGGGACCGTCCTTCTCCGTCCGGAGCGCCTCCATGTTGGCCGGACGCGCCGCGTGCGTATCCTGGAGTCCCGCCGCCTGCGACTGCTTGAAGAGGTCCGCATTGGAGGGGCGTGGCCCTCCTGTCGCCGCCGCGCGCTGGGGCCGCGTCCTCACCGGCCCACTGTCAAAGCCATCCGTCGGAGACGGCGTGCGATTCGAGGACGAAGCCGATGGAGACGGCGAGGCCGACGTCTTCGGCGGGGGCTTGGGGTACGGCGAGTAGCGGTTCGAGGAGGAAGTGCTGGGTTTGAGGCTTCGGGAGCCGACTTTCTTCATGGAGAACTCCTTCGGGGGGGGGGGAGGAATTGAATCCAAATCCCTGGCGCCGTCGAGCCTGTCCCCCAGAAAGGCTACCCAGCGGGCGGCGGCGAAAGGAATGTGTCTATCATTGACCATTTCCGCTGCCCGCCGACAAGCCCGCACAGCCGCTCGCTTGCTTTCTCAAATCCTGTCGAATTCCCATCTCAAGATGCGAATCCCACTCCATGCCTTCATCGCAGCAACGCTCGTGACCTCGGCTTGTGGAGGCGAGGCACCGTCCTCCGCCGATTCCAGTCCGGACGAGGCCCTCGCTTCACGGGAGCAGCCGGCGTTCTCCGGCGTGAATGGCACCTACTGTCTGGTCAGCCCCTACAACTGCAAGCTGCAAGCGTCTGGTGGAAACCGCGTCCCCACCAACGCGCCCGAGGACGACAACTGGGGTCTGGTGACAGGCGTTCCCATCCGGGACGGCCATGGCACGGTGGTAGGCACCAACATGCGAACGAGCGCGGCCTTCAACTATGGCCAGACGCGCACCTTCGCGGGTGAGCTGCATGCCTTCGCGGTGTCGACGTCCAACTCCAGCGCCGGGTGGCTGCCCATCTCCAGCATCCTGGGGAGGACTTCCTTCGAGCAGAAGGTCGGCCACGTCTCCGCGCTGGGCGCGGGCCTGGGCAACCTGGGCTGCTACGCCGTGCGCGACTGGCACGACACCACGCTCGAATTCAAGAAGGTCGTCTACGACAGCACGGCGACACACGAGCGGGCCGGGGACTACCTGCCGTTGGTGCGCGCCAATGGTCTGCGCTCGGTGAACCTGGTCTTCAACGTGCCGGGCTTCGGGCTGGGCGGCCCCGCGGTGGACCACTTCCCTGCGGGGACGAAGTTCCAGCGCCTGGACGTCCCCACCGAGCACGGCGTGCCGTCCATCGACATTCCTCTATGGGTCCAGGACAGCGCGGGACGCTACCGTCAGCAGTCCGGCACCATGAAATTCCTCTACGGATACGTCATCGCCGCCACGGGAACGAAGCGCAACGGGTGGATGGCCTATGACGCCCTCCAGGTCAGCTCCGGCTGTCCCTGAGCCCCGTCAGGAGCGCGACCACGTCGCGCGCGGAGGACATGACGCCGTGCATGCGCGCGCCCGCCCGGTTGCGGTGTGCACTGGCGGTCGTTGCAGCTGGCGCGACCTGTCACAGGACAACCCCTGACCTCCCCTCAGGACGAAGCTCCGAAGTAGGCTGGAGGGTGGCAGGTGAAGGCTCTTCCACACCCCGGGAGGGACACATGAGGCGCTGGACTGGGTTGTTGGCGGTGGCCGCGCTGAGTGGCGCGGCTTGTGACGGGAAGAAGTCGACGGACAGGCCCACGCGGGCCGAGCTGCGGAAGACGGGCGGAGCCACGGTGGAGGTCATCCCCTCCGACGGCCAGCTTCCCTACTGCATGCTGTACACGGTGTCCGAGAAGGGCGTCATCCGGCAGCTCACGCTGACGCGGGAGAACCGCTCCATCCGCTGTGATGCGAACAAGCCCGTGGCGCACACGAGCTTCCGCATCCCCGTGCAGGAGGGGAAGGTCCGCATGTACATCTTCTTCTCCGACGACCGCATCCCCGCGGGCCCGGTGGCGCAGCAGCTCTACGAGCTTCGGAGCCAGGAGCGCATCAACGCCATGGACCTGCGCTTGCCCGGCCGCGTGTTCGTGGAGACGTTGGAGTTCACCCCCGAGGAAGGCGGCACGCCCGTGACGGGCACCGTGGTGGGCGCGGGAGGCGACACCGAACCGGAGGGCACGGGTGCCCCGGTGCTGTCGGATGGTGGCACCGAGGGCGGCGGCATGGGCGCCATGGACGAAGCGCCCTGAGCCATGAAGCGGCGCGCCGGGGGAATCTCCCCTCCCCCGGCGTGCGTCGGCTCAGTAGGCCTCGCGCGCCAGGGCCAGCAGGTCCGCCTGCGACACCTTCCGCGGGTTGCTCAGGTGCGAGGCATCCTGGAAGGCCTTCTCGGCAATCCGCTCCAGGTCCTTCTCCTGGACGCCCGCGTCGCGCAGCCGCGAGGGAATGCCCACCGCCGCGTTGAGCTTGCGCACCCGGTCGATGGCGTTGCCCGCGAGCACCTCTTCGCGCGCCTGCGTTGTGTCCCCCAGCGCCACCGCGACCCGGGCCAGCCGCGCCGTGCAGACCGCGCGGTTGAACTCCATCACCACGGGCAGGACGATGGCGTTCGCCAAGCCGTGGTGCACGTTGGACACGGGCGTGAGCGCGTGGGCCAGCGCGTGGCAGGCCCCCAGACCCTTCTGGAAGGCCATGGCGCCCTCCATCGCCGCCACCATCATGTCCGTGCGTGCGGCCAGGTCCTTGCCGTCGCGCACCGCCGTCTCCAGCGAGCGACCCACGCGGTGGATGCCGTCAATGGCCACCGCGTCCGCCAGCGGGTGGAAGCCATTGGCCAGGTAGGCCTCCAGGCAGTGGGTGAAGGCATCCATGCCCGTGGCCGCGGTGATGCCCGGCGGCAGCCCCAGCGTCAGCTCCGGGTCGCAGATGGCGGCGCGCGGCAGCAGGTGCGGACTGAAGATGACCGTCTTGCGGCCCGTGTCCTCCAGCGTCACCACGCCCGAGCGCCCCACCTCCGAGCCGGTGCCCGCGGTGGTGGGAATCGCGATGAGCGGCGGCAGGTCGTCGCGCACGTACTGGTCGCCGCCCTTCGCGTCGTCGTAGCGGCTGAGCGGCGGCTCGTGCGTGGTGAGGAGCTGAATCAGCTTGCCCGCGTCCAGGGCGCTGCCGCCCCCCAGCGCGACGATGCCATCGCAGGAGTGGCTCCGGTACGCCTCCAGGCCCGCGAAGACGTCGCGCTCGGTGGGGTTGGGCTCCACGCGGTCGAAGACTTCACAGGCCAGCCCCGCCGTCTTGAGCACGTCCGCCACGCGCGCGGCCAGCCCCGCCTTCACCACGCCCGCGTCCGTCACCAGCAGCGGGCGCTGGATGCCCAGACGCTGGGCCTGCGCGGGCAGGCGCAGCAGCGCGCCGGCGCCGAAGACGATGCGCGTGGGCCACGCCATCTCGGTGACGCGCGGCTCGGAGGGAATGTCGAACGGCTTCATGGCGGCTGCCTCATTTGCGCTCATCAGATGAGCTCCAGGTAACGCTCCAACTCCCAGTTGGTGACGGCGCGCTCGTACTGACGCACCTCCCACTCGCGCGTGCGCACGAAGTGGTCCACGAAGCCGTCGCCCAGCAACTCCCGCGCGCGCTCGCTGCCCTTCAGCAGCGCCACCGCGTCCTTGAGGTTGCGGGGCAAGGGCGGCGCGTCGCTCTTCGCGTAGGCGTTGGCCTCGCAGGGGGCGGGCGGCTCCACCTCGTTTTCGATGCCCCACAGGCCCGCGGCCAGACTGACCGCCATGCCGATGTACGCGTTCATGTCCGCGCCCAGCTGCCGGTACTCCAGGCGCATCGCCTTGGCGCTCTCACCGATGACGCGGATGGCGGTGGTGCGGTTCTCCAGGCCCCACGTCACGGTGGTGGGCGCCCAGGTGTTCTCCACGCTGCGCTTGTAGCTGTTGATGGTGGGCCAGTAGAGCGCGGTGAGCTCCGGCATCAGCGCCACCTGCCCGCCGATGTAGTGGCGCAGCAGCTTGCTCATGCCGTGGGGCGCCTTCGCGTCGTGGAAGAGGTTCTGCTCCCCGTCCAAATCCCACAGCGATTGGTGGACGTGCCCCGAGCACCCCGGCAGCTTCGCGTCCACCTTCGCCATGAAGCACGCGGTGACGCCGTGGCGGGCGCAAATCTCCTTCACCACCGTCTTGAAGAGCGCGGCCTTGTCCGCCGACTTCTCGATGTCGTCGTAGCGGATGGCCGCCTCGAAGACGCCCGGCCCCGTCTCCGTGTGGAAACCCTCGATGCCCAGGCCGAAGGCGTTGCACCCGTCGATGAGCGCATGCACCAGCGGCGCGTTGAGCGACGTGCGCAGCCACGAATAGCCGAACATGCCCGGCGTCAGCGGCGTCAGCCCCTGGAAGTCCTTGTCGCGCAGGCTCTGCGGCTGCTCCTTGAAGATGAAGAACTCGTACTCCGCGCCGAAGCGCGGCAGGTACCCCAGCGACCGCGCGCGGGCGGCCACCTTCTGGAGCAGTTGCCGGGGGCTCGCCTCGAAAGGCGTGCCGTCGGGGTTTTCGAAGTCGAGCAGGAACGCCGCGGTGTCCGGCTCCCAGGGAATGACGCGGCCGGTGGACAGGTCCACCTTCGCGTGGGCATCCGGGTAGCCGGTGTGCCAGCCCGTCACCTGGGTGTTGTCGAGCAGGTCGTCGCTCAAGTCCCAGCCGAAGACGACGTCACAGAAGCCCAGGCCGCCCTTGGCGGCGCTGAGGAACTTCTCCAGGGAGATGTACTTGCCGCGCCAGACGCCATCGACGTCCACCGCGCCCACCTTCACCTTCTGGATGCCCTTCTCATCCAGCCAGCGGCGCAGCGTGTCCACGCTCGCCGCGTCCCGCAGCGCCGGGCCTCGCGCCGGAGCACGCGAGGCCTTGCCGCGAACCCGGCGAGCCATGGCAGGGTGGGTCAGGACCTTCGCCTTGGGTCGGGTCGGCATCGATTCAATCCCCTCTCTTGCTGGAAACGCCCGGCACCTGAGGCTCCACCCGCCGCCCGCCCATGCGCAGACTGGGGTCGAGGAATGAGGAGGTGAGCCAACAGGCGCTGGTCATGTGGGTACCTCGAAACACACGGGCGCGTTCCACTGCGACTGGCCAGGAACGGACACGCGGGGCACGACACGGTAGGAATGGGGATGCGATGCGGCAACCTACGGCGGTGAAGAACGTCCTCTTGCTGAAAGCCGGTGACGCGGCCGAGGCCGTGCGCGTCTCCGTCGGCGATTACGACCGGTGGTTTCTGCAAGCCATCGGACTGTCCGGCTACCGCTTCGACATCGTGCTGGCGCACCGGGGCGCCCCCTTGCCCACGCGCGCGGATGGCTACGACGCGGTGATGATGACGGGCTCGCCGCTGTCGGTGACGGCGCTCGAGCCGTGGATGAAGCGCGCCGCGGACTTCATGGTGGAGGCCGGTGAGCGGGGCACGCCCGTGCTGGGCGTGTGCTTCGGCCAGCAACTCCTGGCGCATGCGTATGGCGGCCGCGTCTCGCGCAATCCCCAGGGGCGGGAGACGGGCAGCGTCGAGGTGACGCTCACCGAGGCCGGCAAGCAGGACCCACTCTTCGACGGCGTGCCGGAGCGCTTCATCGCGCAGGCGACGCACGAGGACATCGTCTCGCACCTCCCTGACGGCGCGCAGGTGCTTGCGGGCAACGCGAACACCGCCGCGCAGGCGCTGGCCTTTCGCCCCACCGTGCGCGGCGTGCAGTTCCACCCAGAGGCCGGCGTGGACACCCTTCGCGCCGTCATCGAGGCCCGCAGGGAGGGCCTGGAGCGGGACTCCGTGGCGCGAGGCGCCGCGCCCGGCGAATACGTCCGTCAGCTGCTGGCGGGCCTCACGCCCTCTCCCGCAGGCCGCAGAATCCTGCTGAACTTCCTCGAGCGCTTCACCTGACCTGACAGAGGCCCTCCGTGTCCCGTCTTGCCCTGCCGACCCTCCTCCTCGCCCTGCTCACCACCGCGTGCTCGGAAGACCTGTGCACCCAGGCGCCCCGCTGTGACGATTCGGAAGCGCTCAACTGCGAGCCGGAGTGCAAGGTGGGCCCGTGCTCCAGCGGCCCCATCCTCCAGGCGTGCACCGAGCGCACGACGTGCACCGTCGTCCCCGGCGACCGCAACGACGCACGCTTCTACCGCTCCCGCGCCGTGTGCGCCGTCACCCTGGAGTCCTGCGACCCGGCGACCGCGGCCCCGCCCACCTGCGGGAGCGACCGCTTCGTCACCGGCTGCAGCGCCTACCGCCGCGACATCCGCGTGTCCTGCTCCCAGTCAGCGCTCTACTTCACGCAGGTGCCCGCCTGCTGCCAGGGCCTGGGCACGGACGACGGCGGCACCGACGCGGGCACGGGCGACGGTGACGCGGGCGTCCCCGACGCGGGCACGGCCGACGCCGGCATTTGAGGTAGAAAAGAAGCCATGGCGTCTCGCTGGGACCACCTCTTCGACCTCAAACCGACTTCCCTGCTGGAGCACCTCCTGGAGGAGGTGGCGAAGCTGCTGCACAAGGACCTGCTGCAGTGGCCGCCGCCCGTCGAGGAGCTGGACCTGGACACCGGTGGCCACTTCGCGCCGCTCTTCACGGAGCCCCGGCCCCGGCCGTCCCGGGCCGTCTACACGGAGGCGTTCCGGCTGGCGCAGTGGGAGTTGGCGCGCGAAACGGACGCCTACGACGACTACATGCGCAACAAGCGCTACCTGGAGCGAGGCCTGGTGCCGAGCGACCGGCTGCCCCTGCTGCTCCTCAGCCGCTGGCTCACCGAGCAGATGCTGGGCCTGGGCGAGGCCACGGAGGGCCGCGTCAAGCGCAAGCACATGCGCGACTGCCTGGAGCGGCTCCAGTCAAAGCTCGGCGCCTTCCCGGTGCCTGGCGCCTGAGCCGCCGCCGGGTGACCCGGTGAAATGTTGAACAGGCACCATCGCCTTCCCCGGACGCGAGCGGGCGACTCACGTGGCGGCCCTTGTCACCGGGAGGGCACTGCCGTAAGCCAGACGGCATGTCGCAGCAGCCTTCGGACACCACCGCCTCCGCCAACCGACGCAAGCGCCTGCTCCTCTTGGGAGTGTTGTGGCTGAGCCTGGCGCTGGTCCTGTTGGCCTTCCGCTCGGTGGTCATGCCCTTCGCGGGCGCCGCGCTCATCGCCTACCTGGTGCAGCCGCTGGTGGGGCGCATCTCCCGGGTGAAGGTGGCCGGCCGGCCGGTGCCGCGCTGGACGGCGCTGCTGCTCATCTACGCAGGCTTCTTCGTGGGCGTGTACCTCTTCATCGTCGCGCTGGTGCCACAGCTCTACCGCGAGCTGTCCCGCGTCAGCCGTGAGGCGGTGACGTTCGCCAACACGCTCACCCCGGAGCACGTCCAGGAGCTCGCGCAGCGCGCGGAGACGTGGCTCAGCACACGAGGCATTCCGGTGGCGCTCTCCAACCGCGCGCTGGAGGGCGCGGACGCGGGGAGCAGCAACGGCACCTTCGGCTTCGCGCTGGATTTGGAGCAGTTCCTGGGGGACGCGGTGAAGCGCGTGTCCATCCTGGTGCAGGAGAACCTGGGCGACATCGTCAACGTGTCCCGCAGCATCGTCACCAGCGTGGCCGCGGGCGTCTTCATGCTCTTCTTCGTGCTGATGGTGGCCGCGTTCTTCTCCATCGACGCGCACGCCATCCGCCACTACTTCGGCACGCTGATTCCGCCGGAGTACGCCACCGACGCGCGGCAACTGCTGGAGCGCATCGACCGCTCGTTGTCCGGCGTGGTGCGCGGACAGGTCACCATCTGCATCGTCAACGGCATCCTGACGTTCATGGGACTGCTGCTGTTCGGCGTGAAGTTCGCGTTCCTGCTGGCGACCATCGCCACCTTCTTCAGCCTCATCCCGATTTTCGGCACCATCCTCAGCTCGGTGCCCATCGTCCTCATCGCGCTGGCGGACGGCTTCCAGAAGGGGCTGGCGATTCTCGCGTGGATCATCGGCATCCACGCGGTCGAGGCGTACTTCCTCAACCCCAAAATCATGGGGCAGGCGGCGCACCTGCACCCCGTCATCGTCGCCTTCTCCCTCATCGCCGGAGAGCGGCTCTTCGGGCTGGTGGGCGCCCTCTTCGCGGTGCCCGTGGCGTCCGTCCTGGTGGCGTGCTTCGACTACGCGCGGCTCAAGGCCCAGCCCGCGCCCGCGGTGGCCCTGGCCACGCCCGGACCGCTGCCCGCTGAACGTCAGCCGCCCGCCGCCTGAGCTCTACTGGCAGGCGGCGGCGCAGCGCGCTTCACGGCAGGTGGGAATGCAACGCCCGCAGTCGATGGAGCCCTCCGGGCAGCCACTGGTACAGGGGCCACTACACGTCGGGCCTTCGTCCGCGTGCGTGACGGCGGTTCCCAGCCCACAGCACGCGTCGGCCACGCAGTCGTCGTCCGTGTAACAGGTCTGGTCGGACAGCACCGGGGGTACGTCCTCCAGCGGCAGGTCTCCCAAACCGTCACACCCCACTCCACCGCCGCCCAGCGTCACCCCCAGCACGAGGGTGAGCAGGCGGAAACGTCCGTGTCTGAGCAATGGACACTCCTTGCTCAGACAATCTCTACCGGTTCATCGACCCGAGGAAGTCCGCATTCGACGCGGTGGGCCGCATGTGTTTGAGCACGAACTCCATCGCGTCGATGGGGGTGAACGGGTGGAGCACCTGCCGCAGGGCGGTGATGCGCACCAGGTCGCCCGGGCCGAGCAGCAGCTCCTCCTTGCGCGTACCGGACTTGTTGATGTCCAGCGTCGGGAAGATGCGCTTCTCCATCAGCTTCCGGTCCAGGACGATTTCGGAGTTACCCGTGCCCTTGAACTCCTCGAAGATGACTTCGTCCATGCGGCTGCCGGTGTCGATGAGCGCGGTGCCGATGATGGTCAGCGAGCCACCCTCTTCGATGTTGCGCGCGGCGCCGAAGAAGCGCTTGGGCTTGTGGAGCGCGTTGGCGTCCACGCCGCCGGACAGAATCTTGCCGGACGCGGGCACCACGGTGTTGTAGGCGCGCGCCAGACGGGTGATGGAGTCCAGCAGGATGCAGACGTCGTACTTCTGCTCGACCAGGCGCTTGGCCTTGTCGATGACCATCTCCGCCACTTGCACGTGGCGCGTGGCGGGCTCGTCGAAGGTGGAGGACACCACCTCGCCGCGCACGCTGCGCTCCATGTCCGTCACCTCTTCCGGGCGCTCGTCCACGAGCAGCACGATGAGGTACACGTCCGGATGGTTGCGGCTGATGGCGTGCGCGATGTTCTGCAGCAGCACCGTCTTACCGGCCTTCGGCGGCGCCACGATGAGGCAGCGCTGGCCCAGACCGATGGGGCAGAACATGTCGATGATGCGCGTGGTCATCTCCGACGACTCGTGCTCCAGCTTGAGCTTGCGCGTCGGATAGAGCGGCGTGAGGTTGTCGAACAGGATGCGCTCGCGCGCCGCGTCCGACATCGGGTCCGCGAAGTTGACCTTGTCCACCTTCTGGAGCGCGAAGAAGCGCTCGCCCTCGCGGGGCTGGCGGATGGGGCCCGTCACCGTGTCGCCGGGGCGCAGGTTGAAGCGGCGCACCTGCGACGGGGACACGTAGATGTCGTCCGGGCTGGGCTGGTAGTCGCTGTCCGCGCTGCGCAGGAAGCCGAAGCCGTCGCTGAGCAGCTCCAGCACGCCCTCCGCGTGGACCTCGAAGCGCTTGTCGGCGATGCCGCCCAGCAGCGCGAAGATGAGGTCCTGCTTCTTCAGGCCCTGGTACCCCTCGATGCCCACGTCGTGGGCCATCTTCGAGAGGTCGGTAATCTTCATCCGCTTCAGGTCATTGAGCTTGATGACCTGCATGGGCTCGCCATCCCGGGTGACTTCGGTGATGGCGGGAGTCTCAGGGGACTCCGGAGGAGGCGGCAGGGAGGCGGCCGGCTCTTCGGACTCGCCGGAGATACGAGCTTCCTGGAGGTCGTCGTCCCGCACCGGGCGGGAGATGGGGGTGAGCACCGGACGGGGTGGCTCGGCGGGGGCCTCCTCGACCTCGGCGCCGGGCTCTTCGTCGCGGCGGGCGGCGCTGCGGCGGGCGCGCGGGGCGGGCTTCTCGGCCTCGTCCCGCTCCACCGTCTTCGCGGCGCGCTTGCGGCGTGGCTTCTCCGTGTCGGCCTCGACGGCGACATCGGTGTCGGCAGCCTTCTCTCTCGAAGTACGGGCTTTACGCATGTCTGTAACGCTTGGGAGGAATGAAGCGCCCGAGGACTCGGACGGGTGGAATGGCGGGGGGAGACGTCCGCGCGGCCCTCGGAAGCACCTTCCAGGAGGACGGCCCCGCCGGAATCCCAGGAAGGGACTGCGCGGGCGTGAGCCTTGTGGTTGGGAGAAGAGTCGGCGCCGTCGGAATACACCTGCGCCATGAACCGCAAGGGACGTTATTGACCCCCTCCTGGCCTGTCAAGGCATCTTGAGGGCCACGGTTGCGTCGCTTCCAGATGAGCAACACGCGCCCCCGGGGCCCTCATTTCCACCCGGCCGTGCGGGCCTTCCGGAGTCCCCTGCCCCGGACCTGAGGACCCGGCGGGTCGGCGCGCGGGCATCGCCACTGCCAGCGACAACACCCGGCCCTCCGGGTCCGCTTCCCCTCAGGAGGCGGTTCACGCGGAGGCGACGACCGGACCTTGTCAGTCGGGAACCGTAGAGTGGCCGCCTTTCGAGGCACGCGCCGACGCGCCGTGTTTTGGAGTAAGGACCGCGAACCGTGGACGACTTCCAGAAAGCCGCAGCCCGAGCCCGTGAGCTCCACCGTGAGCTGGCGCACCACAACTACCGTTACTACGTCCTCGACTCGCCCGAGGTCAGCGACGCGCAATACGACAAGCTGATGCGCGAGCTGCAGGACCTGGAGGCGAAGCACCCGAGCCTCCAGACGCCGGACTCGCCCACCCAGCGCGTGGGCGGCGCGGCGGCCGAGGAGTTTGGCGAGGTGGTGCACCGGGCACCCATGCTCTCGCTGGCCAACATCTTCGAGGACCAGGGCCTCATTGAGTTCGACGAGCGCATCCGCAAGCTGGTGGGCCTGCCGGGCATCGCCTACGTCTGCGAGCCCAAGCTGGACGGACTCGCCATCGCGTTGCGTTACGAAAAGGGCGCGTTCGTCCAGGGCGCCACCCGGGGCGACGGCACCACCGGCGAGGACGTCACCTCCAACCTGCGCACCATCCGCAGCCTGCCCATGTCGCTGTTCCCCCAGGACGGCGTGAAGGTGCCGGACGTGCTGGAGGTCCGCGGTGAGGTCTTCATCCGCAAGAAGGACTTCCAGAAGCTCAACGAGAAGCGTGAGGAGGAAGGCGAGCCGCTCTTCGCCAACCCGCGCAACGCCGCCGCTGGCAGCCTGCGCCAGTTGGACCCGCGGATGACGGCCGCCCGGCCCCTCTCCGTGTTCCTCTATGAATGCGTCCCGGGCGAAGGCGTGCCCGTCTTCAAGACGCACATCGAGAAGCTGGAGTACCTCAAGACGCTGGGCCTGCCCATCAACCAGTACCGCCGCGCCGAGGGCCTGGAGGGCGTGCGCGAGGCCTATGACGCCTCCCTCAAGGGCCGCCACGAGCTGCCCTTCGAGGTGGACGGCATGGTGGTGAAGGTGGATGACGAGGACCAGCGCAAGCGCCTGGGTCAGGTCTCCAAGAGCCCCCGCTGGGCGGTGGCGTACAAGTTCCCTCCGGAGGAGGAGTCCACGGAGGTGATGGACATCGGCATCCAGGTGGGCCGCACGGGCGCGCTGACGCCGGTGGCGCACCTCAAGCCGGTGAAGGTGGGCGGCGTCACGGTGGCGCGCGCCACGCTGCACAACGAGGACGAGCTGCGCCGCAAGGACGTGCGCAAGGGCGACACCGTCTTCGTGCGCCGCGCCGGTGACGTGATTCCGGAAATCGTCTCCGTGGTGCTGTCCAAGCGCCCCGCGGACTCCGCGCCCTTCGAGTTCCCCAAGCACTGCCCCGTCTGTGATGCGGTGGCGACCAAGGACGAGGACGGCGCCATCATCCGCTGCACGGGCGCTTCCTGCCCCGCCCAGCTGGTGGAGAAGATCCGCCACTTCGCCAGCCGCCTGGCCATGGACATCGAAGGGCTGGGCGACAAGCTGGCCGCGCAGCTGGTGTCCACCGGCAGGGTGAAGGCGTTCGCGGACCTCTACGCGCTCACCAAGCAGGACCTGCTGACGCTGGAGCGCATGGGCGACAAGAGCGCGGACAACCTCATCGCGTCGCTGGAGCGCTCCAAGCAGACCACGCAGCGCCGCTTCCTCTATTCCCTGGGCATCCGCCACGTGGGTGACGCCACCGCCAAGGCGCTGGCGGAGGCCTTCCCCCGGTCGGAGATGCTCTTCGCGGCCAGCCTGGAGGACATCTCCCGCGTGAAGGACGTGGGCCCCATCATGGCCCAGGTCATCCACACCTTCTTCCAGGAGCCCCAGAATCAGGAGGCCATCCGCGCGCTGCTGGCGGCGGGGGTCCAGCCCGCGGCGCCCCAGGTCGCCACGGGAGGCCCCTTCGTAGGCAAGTCGGTGGTGCTCACCGGCGCGATGACGGGTATGACGCGGGAACAGGCCAAGGAAGAGGTCGAGCGCCGGGGCGGCAAGGTCGCCGGAAGTGTCTCGCGCAAGACCGATTTCGTCGTGGCCGGTGAGGATGCGGGCAGCAAGCTGAAGAAGGCCCAGGAACTCGGGGTAAGAATCCTGGACGAGCAGGCGTTCCTGCAGATGTTGCAGACGAACGCCTAGAGGATGGGGCGGTCCATGAGTGGCACGCGGCGAGCCTCGCTGCGCATCGAAGGCAAGGTGCAGGGCGTCTTCTTCCGGGAGAGCGCCCGCGTTGAGGCCACACGCCTGGGCCTGACGGGCTGGGTGCGCAACCGGCCGGACGGGGCCGTGGAAGCCGTCGTGGAAGGGGAGCCCGCCGTGCTCGAGGAATTCATCCGCTGGTGTCATCGCGGTCCGACGCAGGCCCGGGTTTCGGGCGTTCAGCGCACGGACGGCGAGGCCACCGGCGAGTTCAGTCAATTCAACGTGGAGCGCACATCATGACGCCCTACGCGCTGGCCTCCCTCCCGGCCATGCTGGGTATCCGGGCCGGGTCCAAGGTCTCCGTCATCAACCCGCCGCGGGGCTTCGTGCAGAAGCTCAACCCGCTGCCGGATGGGGTGGAGTTCCTCATCACCGCGGTGACGGGCCTGGATGTCATCCTCTTCTTCACCGAGGACCCGCAGGAGCTGGTGCAGCGGCTGCCAGCCCTGGCCCGCGCCATGGCCCTCACCGGCGGCATCTGGGTGTGCTGGCCGGGGGGCGAGGGTGCCCGCCGGGACCTCTCCGAGGACTTCGTCCGCCACGCGGCCCTGGACATCGGTCTGGTGGACAACAAAATCTGCATCATCGACGCCACCTGGACAGGCCTCCGGCTGGTGAGGCGGCCCCGAGGGCGACCGGACAAGCCAGGGGAGCGCAAGCGAATCACCGCCCAGGCCTGATGCCCTGCCGGGTAGCCGCCCGGCATCTGCCTGACAGTGGATGGAAGCCGTTTCTCGGCTTTACACACCTGGGGGGCCGTGAAAAACTCCCCGTGTTTCTGGACGGTTGTGTGACGCCCCGCGTTGTCGGGGGTCGACGTCTGGTAGGGATTTTGACGGGTTGCGTTCCCGGCTCCTCCGGGCGCGTCAGCTGCACCGAGGCTCCAGTCGCCCCCCCAAGGTGCCCACGATGGGCATCGACCGGGTGTGGATAGAAGAGCGGGCGGCACGCGCGTCGTGGGGAAGCTCGAACGCGTTGTGAAGACAAGGCCTCGCCCGGCACGGTGCCGGTCGCAATGCGGGGCGCCAATGAACTCGGAGGAGCAGGCGGTGGTCCCCTCGGTCCTCGACAACGAGCCCCCAGCCGCACCCGGCATGCCCGGGCCGGCGTCGCTCGCTGTAGGCCCGCCGGAGGCCGCCTCTCCCTTCGCAGCGCGCTCGGAGGCGCGGCGTCTCGCCGCCGCCCGTCCGGTGAGGTCCGCCCTACCGCGCGCGCCAGCAGGATTCATCCATGAGCAGCATCCTGGTCATCAACGCCGCGGGTCGAGAGACGCGCGTCGCGCTCGTCGAGGGCGGACACATCGCGGAGTTCTACCTCGAGCGTAAGAAGGACAAGGGCGTCGTCGGGAACATCTACAAGGGCCGCGTCGTCCGGGTGCTCCCGGGCATGCAGGCCGCCTTCGTGGACATTGGCCTGGAGAAGGCAGCGTTCCTCTATGTCAGTGACGTCGTCTACGACCCTGACTTCGCGCGCGCGCAGTTCGAGCTGACCGAAGGCGAGCATGAGGATGCGCCGGACGTCCCGGACGAGTCCGAGGCCGAGGCCGCGGAGGCCGCCGCCCGGCACGCGCCCCCCCGTCACGTGGAGCCGGAGCCGGAGGACGCCCATTTCGAGCCTGTCGCGGCGCCCACCGAGTCCCTGCCGCGCGACACGGCCCTGGAGCTGGCCGCCAACGCCCCGACGGTGACGCCGCCGGGCGCGGAGACGCCGGCGGCGCCCGCGGAGGAAGCGCCGGCCGCCGGGTCAGAGACGGTGGTGGCCGCCGAGGTGGCCGTTCAGCCCGTCACGCCCGAGCAGATTGTCGCGGTCGAGCCGTCCACGGCAACGCCCGTGGAGGCCGCGCCTGCTCCAACGGGTGGCGAGGCCGAGGCCGCGCCCTCCTCCGAGCCGCAGGTGGCCGAGGCCGCCGTGGAGCCCGCCGCGAAGGTGGAGTCGCCCGAGGCGGCGCTGGCCGTTGCCGCGGCGTCCGAGCCCGACGCGGCCGGGGTGGCGACGCCCGCTGAATCGGCCGTGGAAGCGGCCGAGGGCGAGGCCACCGTTCTTCCCGTCGAGCCCCCTCCCCCCGCGGCCACCGCGCTGGGAGACCTCATCCCCTCGCCCGCTGAGGAGGGCGCGCAGGCTGCGAAGCCGTCCGAGGTCTCCGGCGAGCGCCGCACGCCGCGCGAGGCCCGTGAGGCGCGTGAGCCCCGGAGCCGGGAGAAGGAGCGCGGCGATAAGGAGAAGGGCCGTCGGCCGCAGGAGGAGAAGCGCCGGAGCGACAAGCACGAGGACAAGGAGAAGGCCAAGCCGCGCCGCACCGACAAGATTGAGGACCTGCTGAAGGTGGGCCAGGAAGTCGTCGTCCAGATTTCCAAGGACCCCATCGGCACCAAGGGCGCGCGGCTCACCTCGCACATCTCCATCCCCGGCCGGCACCTGGTGTTCATGCCCACGGTGGACCACGTGGGCATCAGCCGCCGCATCTCCAACGAGAAGGAGCGCCGGCGTCTGCGTGAAATCGTGGACCGCCTGCGCCCGCCCGGGACGGGCTTCATCGTCCGCACCGTCGCGGAGAACGTGCCGCAAGAGAAGCTCGAGAGCGACATCCGGTTCCTCATCGAGGTGTGGAACCAGGTGGTGCGCAAGAACGAGAAGCGCGGCGGCCCTGGCCTGCTGCACCCCGACCTGGACCTCATCCTGCGCGCCACGCGCGACCTCTTCGCGCACGACGTGGAGAAGCTCGTCGTCGATGACCGCGAGGAGTACGAGCGCATCCTCGGCTTCGTCACCGCGCAGGACCCGGCGCTGCGAGACAGGGTGGCCCTGCACGAGGGCGACGACACCGTCTTCGACGCGTACGGCATCGAGCAGGAGCTCCAGCGCGCCACCCAGCGCAAGGTGTGGCTGAAGAGCGGCGGCTACCTCATCATCGACCAGGCCGAGGCGCTCACCGCCATCGACGTCAACTCGGGCCGCTACGTCGGTAAGAAGAGCCTCGAGGAGACCATCACCAAGATCAACGTCGAGGCGGCCAAGGAGATTGTCTACCAGCTCCGGCTGCGCAACATCGGCGGCATCATCATCTGCGACTTCATCGACATGGAGAAGGCGCAGAACCGCGACAAGGTCTTCAAGGCGCTGCAGGAAGCGCTGGGCCGTGACAAGGCCAAGACGAACGTGCTGCGCATCTCCGAGCTGGGCCTCGTGGAGATGACGCGCAAGCGCGTGCGCGAGTCCATTGGCCGCATGCTCCACGAGGACTGCCCGTACTGCGACGGCAACGGCTTCGTGAAGACGGCCACCACCGTGGCCTACGAAATCTTCCGGGAGATTCGCCGCGAAGCGCCGGGCTACAAGGACTCCACGCTGGTCATCAACTGCAACGCGGAAGTGGCGCGCCTGCTCCAGGGCGAGGAGCGCAACGAGCTGCGGCACCTGATGGACCGGTACAACAAGTCCATCCAGGTCAAGGCGCAGCAGAACTACCACCGCGAGCAGTACGACATCTACGGACGCTCGGCCTCGGGACCGGAGCACAAGGTGGCCTCGTCGCCTGGCTCGGGTGATGGCGAGCTGGCCATGCAGCAGCGCAAGCCCGACAGCAATGGCGGAGGCTACGGCCGCCAGGAGCAGGGCCGGCGCGGCGGTGGTGGCGGCGGCGGTGGTGGCAGGGACCGGGGTGGTGAGCGGGGCAACGAACGCTCCGAGCGCGGTGAGCGGGGCGGAGACCGTCGCGAGGGCCGCCGCGACGGCCGAAGTGGCGGAGACCGTCCTCGGGGTGACCGGGGTGGCGAGCGGGGCGACCGTTCCGAGCGTGGAGGGGAGCGCGGCGGCGAACGGGGCGAACGCTCCGAGCGTGGTGAACGCTCCGAGCGCGGCGAGCGTCCCGAGCGTGGTGAACGCTCCGAGCGCGGCGACCGGCGTGGCGACCGCGGCGAGCGTGGAGAGCGCGGCGGTTCGCAGAACACGTCTGGTGGAGGCGAGAACGCGGGTGGCTCGACGCCGCCTCCGCCTCCAGCCTCAAGTGGCGGGTCGGAGCCTTCGGGCGGCACGACCTGAGTTCTTTCCGCCGGTCAGTCGTCGGCGCCCTGCCCTGCCGGTGGTTTCAAGGCCGGGGCGGGGAGCCGGCGGCGCTGGCGTGGCAGAAGTCGCGGGCCAGTGCACACGAAGCCCCGTACCGTGTCGGCCTGTGTACGCTGGCAAGCCACCTCAAGCCGGGGTGGGCTGGCACTGGCGGCCGCGGATTGGCTAGCGTGAGCGTCCATGCCCCAAGGCGGTTCCCGCCTCGCGGGCCGGCCATGTCACACGGATGATGTCCTCACGCTCCGAGCACGTATCGCCCCGTGTGGGGCCACGTTCCCTCCGCCTCCGTCAGGCCCGCCCCTGGCGCGGCCGGGCCACTTGAGGGAATCGGTGAAACTGACGCCCCTGCCGTGGCTCCGTCACTTCCGCGAGCGAGCCACCCGGCTCTGGGCGCCCCTGCAGCACACGCCCGTGGGGCTGTTCGCGACGGACACCCTCCTGGCCGCGAAGACGGTGGCCCAGGGCTTTCGCGGGGAGAATCTCCGGCTTCGGGCCGCCGCGCTGACCTACGTCAGCATGTTCTCCCTGGTGCCCCTCCTGACGGTGGCGCTCGTACTGCTGACCGCCTTCCACCAGGATGAGTTCAAGGAGAAGCTGCGCTTCGTCGTCAGCGAGGTGCTCAACCCCGGGGTGCGCGGCAAGTCCTCCCAGTTCCTCGACCGGTTCCTGAATCCCACGCACACCGTCGCCATTGGCAGCGTGGGCTTCCTGGCGGTGCTCCTGTCCGCCGGCTCGCTGTTGCGGCAGCTCGACGGCGCCGTCAACGAGCTGTGGGGCATCCGGCGGCAGCGGCCGTGGCGCATCCGGCTGCTCATCTACTCGGGCCTCCTGCTCGTGGGCCCCTTCTTCCTCGCGCTGTCCTTCTCCGGGACGGGCAAGGTCCGCGTCTTCCTGCAGAGCCACGCGCCCTACGCCAGCGCCTTCATCCTGCTGGGCACCACGCTCGTCACCGTGGCCAGCCTCACCCTGCTCTACTACTGGACGCCCTACGCGCACGTCCGCGTCCGGTCCGCGCTCGCCGGAGGACTGGTGGCCGGCCTGGGGTGGACGTTCGCCAAGCAGGTGTACGCCGCATTCGCGGAGCGCAGCTTCCAGTACAACCCCCTCTACGGCTCGCTCGGCGCGCTCCCGTTGTTCCTGGCGTGGGTCTACGTGAGCTGGCTGTTGGTGCTGTTTGGCGCCCGGCTCTCCTATGCCGTGGAACACACCGCCTTCCGGCACTCCCTCTTCGCTTTTGGAAGCCACCCGCGCGCGCACGAACTGGTCGCCGCCCGTGTCGCCCAGGAGGCCACCCTGGCCTGGGTGGACGGACTGCCGCCTCCCTCGCCGCGCGAGCTGGCGACGCGGCTGCGCGTCCCCGAGTCGCTGGTCCACGAGGTCGTCGACCGCATGGTGGCCGCCGAGTTGCTGGAGCGCCTCCGCAAAGGGGGCCTGCGTCCCGCGAAGGACCCGGCTGCCCTCACGCTGGCGGACACAACGCTCGCCGTGCACGGTGTGATGCTCACCGGCGGCGCGGAGGGATGGAACGGGCCCCGGGCGCCCGGATTCGAACAGATGGAGCCCATCTTCCAGGCAGCTGACTGCGCCGGTGTCGACCTGCTACGTCGCACCCGATGGCTGGACCTGGTGGTGCCGCTCCGCCCAGGACTTGCCGAGCCTGCTCCCGCTCCACCACCCAGGGTGGCCGCAGGGGGAAATCCGTAGCGTTTCTGGGTGGTTGGAAGCTCACCCTGCTTGCACGAAGGATGTGTTCTGTTATGTTTTCAGGATTCGACCACGGGCCAGAGCGCCCTGTTTCCAAGGGGTCACCGGGTTTGCGGGAGCGTCCGATGCTCAAGTCCGATCTGATCAACATCCTCGTGGCCAAGAGGGGCGTGACGCAGAAGCAGGCTGAGGCCACCATCGAGACGATTTTCGAGTCGATGAAGGATGCCCTCTGCCGCGGCGAGAACATCGAGATTCGCGGGCTCGGTGCCTTTCACGTGAAGAACTACCAGGGCTACCAGGGCCGCAACCCGAAGACGGGACAGGTCATCCCGGTGAAGCCCAAGCGAGGCCTGCTCTTCCGCACGGGCAAGGAGCTGCGCGACCGCGTGAACCGTCCGGCGCCCCAGCAGGCCCAGACGGAGCTGCCCCCGCTTCCCGAAAGCAAGGGGCCGGGCAACACGGGCACGGGGCTCTAGGCCCACCTCCGTCAGCGCCCTACCGCCACCGGCGACAGCCGGCCGATGGGGCGAATCTGGAGGGCCCCATCCAACTCGCCATAGGTGAGCACCGCGACGTCCGGGAACGCGCCCTCGCACAGTCTGCGCAGAGGCCGCCGGACATCCGGAGCGGTGAGCAGCACCGCCCGTCCCTCGGTGGCCACCTGCCGCACGCCTTCGAGGATTTCCGCCACCCGCTCCGGGTCGGGCGCCAGCCCTCGCGGGCCCATGCCGCGCAGCACCTCTTCCACCTCCGGGTCCACGAGGTACGCGTACAGCGGCCCAGTGGGCGCGAACTTGTGGCTGAGGTACCGCCGCAGCGCCTGCCGACAGCGCTCCGCGAGCGCGACGGCATCTCCTTCCGTCGTCGGCGACACCAGCGCCTCCAGGATGGCTCGCAAGTCCCGGATGCTGACGCCCTCTTGGAGCAGCTTGCGAAGCACGTCCGTGAGCAGCGGCAGCGGCACCTTCTGCAGCGCCTCCTTCACGAGCACGGGCGCCTGCGCCTCCAGTCCCTCCAGCAGTCCCTGGACGTCCTGCAGCCCCAGCAGGTCCGCGGCGCGGACACGCAGGATGGCGCGCACATGGTCCGAGACCAGCTCTCCCGGACGCCGCAGCGGCACTTGCGCCGTCTCCAGCAGGACCCGAGCCGACTCCGGAATGCGGCTGATGACCTTCCCGCTCGAGGGCTCCGTCGCGGCCTCCGCGCTCACCTGGAGGAACGCCAGTTCATCCGGAGGCGCCAGCGCGTAGAGCGCCCCCGGCAGCACCTGCCCTCCACCCGCCGGGACTTCGTCCACCAGGACGCGATACTCGCCCGGGCCCAGGTAGGCGGCCTGCGTGCGCACCCGGATGCCGGGCACCCGAACCCCCAGTTCGAAGAACAGCTCGTCCCGCACGCCGTTCAACGTCTTGTGGACGAAGGCGGCGCCTTCCGCTTCGGCCAGCACCGTCAGGTCAGGCGCCAGGTCCAGCGTGAGCGGGGAGACACCCACGGGTGACGCGGCACTCTCCGGTGGGGCTCCAGCCGCGCCAGGCGCCACACCTTCCGCGGGCGCGCCTGCTTTCTCTTCGACCTTCGAAACACCCGCGCGGCTCAGCACATGGCCAAGCCCACCCAGGCCTCCCGCCAGCAGAAGGAATGTCACGTGCGGCATTCCCGGCATGAGGGCCAACGCGACGCACAGACCCGCCACCACCCAAAGCGTCCGCGCCTCTCCGAAGAACTGGGCCCCAATCTCCGCCCCCAGCGTGTCCTCTTCCTTCTCCGAGGCGACGCGCGTGACGACGAGGCCCGCGGCCACGGCGATGCACAGCGAGGGAACCTGGGACACCAGCCCGTCACCAATGGCGATGAGCGCGAATGTCGACGCCGCCTCGGCCAGGGGCATGCCTCCCTGCAACACACCAATGACGGTTCCTCCGAGCAGGTTCACGGCGACGATGACCAGGCCCGCAATCACGTCCCCCTTCACGAACTTCATCGCGCCGTCCATGGCGCCGAACATCTGAGACTCGCGCTCCAGGTCACGCCGCCGGCGCCGGGCTTGCGCCTGGTCGATGGCGCCCGCGCGCAGATCCGCGTCGATGGACATCTGCTTGCCGGGCATCGCGTCCAGCGTGAACCTCGCGGACACCTCCGCCACCCGCTCCGCGCCCTTCGTGACGACCAGCAACTGCACCAGCGTGAGGATGGCGAACACCACCGCGCCCACAACGTAGTCGCCCCGGACGACGAACTCACCGAAGGCCTGGATGACGTCTCCCGCGTGCCCCTCCGCGAGCGCGAGCCGCGTGGAGGACACGTTGAGCGCCAACCGGAACAGCGTGGTGAACAGCAGCAGCGTGGGGAACGACGTCACCTTCAAGGCGTCCCGGGCACGCAACGCGGCCACCAGCAGGGCCACCGACGCCGCCAGATTGACGGCGAGCCCCGCGTCCAGGAGCCATGCGGGCAAGGGGATGATGAGCGCGCCCAGGACCGCGGCCATGGCGATCGCCAACACCACGTCCGAGGAGTTTCGGGCCTTCAGCAATACCTTCATGAGGGGGTTCATGACGTCTGTCTCCGTGGATGGCCGTCCAACTCCCGCGCATCCATCGCCGTGCGCAGGACGACCGCCGCCGCCTGGTACAGCTCCTCTGGGATGGGCTCGCCCACGTCGTAGTGGATGAGGCTGCGCGCCAGCGGGATGTCCCGCACCACCGGAATGCCCAGTCGGCGGGCCTGCTCCCGCATGGCGAGCGCATCCCCTTCCCGGGCCTTGGCCACGAGATAGGGCGCCTCACATTCGTCGACGTCGTAGCGGAGCGCGACCGCGATGTGCGTGGGGTTGACGACCACGGCGGTCGCCTTTTGCACCCCGCGTGCCGCACCGCCCTGCGAAAGCTGGCGATGCAGGGCCTTCCGCTGCCCCTTGTGCCGGGGGTCGCCCTCACTCTCCTTGTACTCGCGCTTCATCTCCTCGCGAGTCATCATCAAATCCTTGATGTGGCGCCGCCAGGCCAGCGCGTAGTCCCCCACGCCCAGCACCACCAGCAAACAGGCCAGGCGGCTCGCGAGTCCGGACACATGCGCGACCACCAGGCTCAAGCCCTCCGTACCGCCCAGCCACGCGGTCTTCATCCCATACGGAGCGGCCTCCTCCACATCGCTCCAGACGAGCGCCCCCACCAGACAGACAATCAGCAGCGTCTTCGCCAGTTCCACCCAGGGGCGCCAGCTGAAGAGCCGCTGCATGCCCGCCACGAGACTGATGCGCTCCAACTTCGGCTCGACATGCTGGAGGTCGGCTTCCAGGCCCACCGTGGCCACGGACACGAGCAGCGCCGCGGCGAACGCGCCCCCCAGCACCGGGCCACAAAAACGAGCGGCAATCCAGAGTCCTTCCTGCCACGCCCCAAGGGCCTGCTGTCCCAGGAAGAGGTGCTCCGTCCATGCCTGGAGCCGTGCCATGCCCACTGGCGCGGCCTCCGTGAGTCCAAACAATCCACCCGCCGTCACCGCGCTGGCGTTCAGCAAGCGGCTGCGGGGAATCTGTCCTTTGCGCCGTGCTTCACGAAGGCGCTTCGCGCTGGGCTTCTCTGTCTTCTCCCCACTCACCGCGCCACCTCCCCCAACAGCGCCAGCGCGCCTTCCACGGACAACACGCCCGCCAGCAGCCGCTCACACAACACGCCCGTCCCCAGCCACAACAAGGCGCCCCCACCCAGAATCTTCAGCGGCGTCCCCACCTCCTGAAGATTCACCTGCGGCGCCGCTCGCGAGGCCAGGCCCAGGAAACAGTCCACGGTCAGCACCGCCGCGGCAATCGGCGCCCCCACCGCCAGCCCCGTGGCCATGGCCGCGCCCGCCAGCAGAACGACATGCAGCGTGGCTGCCTCGGTTGGAACGAAGGCGCCGAGCTTCACGACGCCGAACCCACGCAGCACGCTGGAGATGACGAGCGGCCACATGCCACCGGAGACCACCAGCGCCACCAGCAGATGGTAAAGCCCCTCCCCTGCCGCGGACTCACGGCTCCCCGCCAGGGGCAGACTCGCCTCGGCGGAGGTTCCACGAAGCAGGTCGATGAAACGGCCCCCCATGCGCGCGGCATCGAAGGGGAGTGCCGCGACCAACCCCACGGATGTCCCGAAGAGCAGCTCGCGAATCACCAATCCGCCCAGGACCACCGCGGACGGCACAGGCGCATCCAGCGCCACGCCCGCCTCCACCCGGAGGAAGAGCGACAGGGACAGCACCAATGCCAGGCGGACCATCGTCGGCGAGGCCTGTCCTCCCAGTAGCGGACACAGGAACGTCATGGGCAGCAGCCGCGCGGCACACAGCGCCACCACGATGATGTCCGGCCCCAGTGACTCGAGCCAGGCGCGGAGCGGCTCCAGATTCATGCCGCGACCTCGGAGATGAGCATCAGGAGCTGGTGGGTGAAGCGCGTGAGCTGCCCGGCAATCCAGGGCCCGGCGAGGACCAGTGCAAGGACGGCCGCGCACAGCTTGGGCCCCACCGACAACGTGGACTCCTGAAGCTGGGTGGTGGCCTGGAAGAGGCTCGACAAGAACCCCACCACCAGGCTCGCGCCAATGGGCGGCAGCGACGCCATCACCATCAACAGCAGGGCCTCACGTCCCAGGGTAAGGAAGAAGTCCTGGGTCATGGCATCACCGGTAGCCGAGGATGAGGCCCCGCGCGAGCAGCGACCAGCCATCCACGGCGACGAAGAGGAGAATCTTGAAGGGCAGACTCACCTGGCTGGGTGACAGCGTCTGCATGCCCAGCGCGAGCAGCACGTTGGCAATCACCATGTCCAGCACGAGGAACGGGAGGAAGACGAGGAAGCCAATCTGGAAGGCTTCCTTCAGCTCGGTGATGACAAAGGCCGGAATGACGACGAAGAGGTCCGTCTCCCGCACCGCGTCCATCTCCTCCACCGGACGTAGCTCGCGCGCCAGGTCCACGAAGCGCGCGCGCTCCTCAGCGCTCCCGTGCTTGACCAGGAAGGCGCGCAGCGGCTCCGACACACGGCTCGCGGCGGAGAGCATCTCCGCGCCGGAGCCCGACGCCACCTGCGCGTAGGCCACCTGCCCCGCGTCGTACATGCGCTCCATCACCGGGGCCATGATGTGCCCGGTGAGCACCGCCGCCAGGCCCGTGAGCACGATGGTAGGCGGCGCCTGCTGTGTGCCCATGGCCGAGCGGGCCAGTGACAACACGACGGCAATCTTCGAGAAGCTCGTCAGCATCAGCACCGCGAACGGCAGCAGCGACATCACCGCGAGCATGCCCATCATCGACAGAGGGCTGCCCGCGTACGACATCCGCGACAGTGAGTTCTCCGCCGCGGCGGCCGCGGCAGGAACCAGCAGGAGCGCTCCCAGCAAGCCGTGGCTCATGGCCCCTCCCGCCGGCCCCGAATCGTGCGGGACCTGGGCATGGGCCGCCGGGCCTGCGCCAGAACATGGCCGAACTCCGGCGCTGGCGCTGGCGTCTCGCGAATCTCCGCGAACGCGTCGCCGAAGGCCACCAGGTAACTGCGCCCATCCACCTCCACGAGCGCGACACCGCACCGTTGCGACAGCCCCGCTCGCGATACGATGTTGAGCCGTGGCGCCGTGGCTTCGCCCGCGACGACAGCGCCGCGCCAGTGCAACCACCATCCCAGCGCGGCCAGCGCCACGACGCCCAGCAGCCACCGCGCGGCCACCATGGTGGACACCCCAGCCACCGGGCCCATCACCGCCAAACCCAGCACCAGTGCCCCCGCCAACAGCAAGCGCGAGCGCGGCGAATGAACGAAACGCTGTGCATTCATGACGGGACTCACGGCAGCAGCGCCAGGACGCGGGCTCCAACCTCGCCCTCGATTTCCACCAACTCGGCGCGGGCCACCGCGCGGTCTCCCACGCGCAGCACCACCGGCTCGCTGGCG
Source organism: Myxococcus sp. AB036A (assembly GCF_006547355.1). NCBI lineage: Bacteria > Pseudomonadati > Myxococcota > Myxococcia > Myxococcales > Myxococcaceae > Myxococcus > Myxococcus sp. AB036A. The sequence continues at coordinate 71,170 of NZ_VHLC01000012.1, forward strand.
TTGATGTGCAGGGGAAGCAGCGCGCCCGGCTTGAGCGCCGCGAGCTCCGAGAGGGGAATCATCACCCGCGTCAGCTCGATTTCCACATCCACGGGCAGCGGAGGCATGCCCTCCTCCTGCTTGTTCACGGCCACCATGTCCGACTCCTGGGGAATCCCGCGCCCCTGCGCGCGGGTCAGTGAAAAGCCCTCGGCGAGGAAGTCTCCCGAGAGCGCGAATCCGCGCGTCACCAGCCGCCCCGGCCCGAAGAGCTGGCCGGCCTGCTTGCGCACACCTTCGAAGACGACGACGTCCCCCACCACGAGCGCGTCCAGAGCGTTCGCGGGCAGCGGCGTCTGGCCTACGAGGCACCGGGCCTCCAGCGAGGCGGCCAGCACCTCTGGCGCGATGCCCGGCGCACGCTCCACCGGAAGCGCTTGGAAGACCGTCTGGACCACCTGTGACGGCAGCAACAACCGCGCGCCCGCGCGCGACTCGCCCACGCTCACCATCACCTCAATGCCAACCAAGGGTTCGCGAGGGTCCAAGCGCGCCACCACGTCCGACCTGGACATCGTCACGCCCACGAGCCGTGGACCGAGCCACGGGTATGCCCCGCCCGCCGCCCGCACCGCGGAGAGCGCGACCAGCAGGACATAGGCCAACGTCGCCTCTTCCAACCGGGCCAACTCCGTCACCACGCCGGGCCGTTGCCCCGCGCCAGCGATGCGCTCCAGCCCCATGAAGGCGAGCGCGGGCTCCAGCTCCAGCACCGCCGTGCCTCCCACCGCCGACAGCTCCAGCAGCGCGAAAATCGCGGGCTCGCCCAGTCCAACCGAAGGCGAGACGACGGACTCCAGGAAGCGGGCCTCCGCATGCACGGGACAGCCGAGTTCCCGAGTCAGGGCCGCCATCACCGCGTCCAGCGCCTCCCTTCCAAGGCCCCCAGCCTGGGGCCGCTCCGCGAGCACGAGGTGCGCCCGGGTCAGCCGGCGCGCCCCCAAGCGGCGCAGGGGGCGGACCTTCCGGCTGGCGGCGTGTTCGATACGGGTCTTCATCGGTGGCTCCGCTGCTGCATCGAGACGCACTCCTCCCGTGCAGGGCCCCCGCCAGGGGCCGGGCTCGTGGAGTCGCGGGGTTGGGAAGGCATGGCATCCGCGCGCGGGACGCCGGGTACGCGGGCCGGGACGGCGCCGATTACAGATTCAGCGCGTGGCCTCGCGGATCAAGCGGTCGGCCAGTGCCCCCAGCGCGGGAGGCACCTCTGTCGCCTGAGGTGCCAGACTCGCATCGGGAAACAAGGTCCGGTGGTACGGAGGCAGACGCCGGAAGATTTCCCGGCGAAGCATGGGAGGCGCGTCACTCATGAGGCGCCTCAGCCGAGCAGCGGCATCAGCTCGCTCCCCGAACTCCACCGCCACCTTCGCCTGTCGCTGCGCGGAGGGCAGCGCGGACAGACGCTTGAGGTGCTCCCGCGCACGCACCGCCGATTCCTCGCCCAGTTCGCCCAGCAGGGTGCCCGCCCGCTCCCGCCCCAGCACCCACGCGACGAGCGCGAGGCGTTCGAATGGAATCGGCAAGGGGCCCATGAGCCGGGGCACCTCCTCGGTCGGTGCAGTGGCCCGGACGGACGCGGAGTTCCGGCTTGGCCGAGGCTTGCGCCCTACGCGTGTCGCATCCATGCGTTCGCTCTCCATGGACACCTCACGCCACCTTGCGCGCCGGTCCCGGTGACAACACGGGCCGCGCGGGTCCAGGCGGCGCAGACGGAGTCGGTGTCCGGTCGCGGTAGTGCCGCATCCGGAGCGTCACCAGCACCAGCGCCACCGACAGCCCCGTCACCATGAGGCCCAACACGGCCAAGAGGGCACGCAGTCGGGTCAACGGAGACACGCCCAACTCTGTCGGAGCCTCCACTCGGGTGGAGACCTCGTCCACCAACAGCGAGACGGCTTCCGGCGACAGGCCCTCCACACCACCCGCGAGGAGGACCTTCAACGTCTCGGAGGATTGCCGCACCCGTGCCGCATTGCCCGGCGCCACGCGAAGCATGGCCGATGCCTTCGATGGCCCCGGGGCCTGTCCCACTCTCGGCGGCGCGGGCACCACCAGGTGGACGCGCGCGAGCAGCACCCCTTCCACGGATTGGAGCGTCTTCTCCAGGCTCCGCTCCATCACCCTCACTCGGCAGACGCTCTCCTCCACCGGCGTGCGCACCAGCCCGCCACCGCCGAAGACGTCACAGCCCACTTCCTCCTTCGGCCTCGGCAGCCCCAGCTCCGACAGGATGCGGACCGCGTCCGAGGCGTGCTCGTCCGCCACCTCGATGGACCACGTGGGCTTCTTGCCCGCCTCGGGGACCTTGCGCGCGTCGAGCCCTCGCTCGACGAGCACGGATTGAAGCTCGTTGGCCTGCCGCTCATCCAGACCATGCTGGATGCGCTCGCGGCAGGCGGTGACGCTCACGAGTAGCACGAGGAAGAAAGCGCGACGGAAATGCAAACGCATCGGGTGCTCCTCAAACCTGGGTCTGGAGGACCTGCTTGACGCCGCCGGTCGCCTTCTCGACGACCTTGCCGGCGAGGTCGAGCTCCTGGCTCGCCCGGTAGACATGGGCCTGCAACGCGAGCAACTCCGCGGGCGTGAAGCTGCGGCCGGACTGCGCCAGCTGAAGGATGTGGTCCAGTCGCTTTTGCGCCTGCCCCACCCGATCCAGCACCTGCGCCGCCTGCTGCGCTCTCGCCGCCTGCACCGAGTCCACGCGAGTGCCCGGCTTCACGTCCGCGCAGCCCGGCGCGGCGGGCCCCACCCCTTCGGCCCGGGAGACACCCCGCGGCGCCGCCGCGGGCGCGGGCTTCGGCGGCCCCTCCGTGGCCACCGGAACCCCAGTGCCCTTCGCAGGCCCCTGCACCTCGTCCAACACCTTGCTGAATCGCTCCCGGCTGGGCTCCACCGCGGGCGGCGCGCCCGCTCCCCCCACCGGCCCCAACGTGTCCATGGCCATGGCTGGTGTCGCTCCTCAGCGGATGTTGTTGATGGCCGCCTTCGCGGAGTCGTGGCGGACCTTCATGATGTTGGAGACAGCGGTGTGCTCGCGGCTCTCCTTCTGCATCTCGTTCTGGAGCTGCAGGTAGGCCATGTTGAACTTCTGGCCCTCCGCGGCGAGCACCTTCTGCGCCTCCAGCAGGTCCCACGCCTCCTGGTTGCCCGCCGCGGCCCCCGCGCCCGCCGCGCTCCCCGTATCCGCCGTCGCGGGCATCCCCGCCCCCGACGTCTTCGGTGCCACCGCCGACACCACCGTCTTCACGCTGGAGACGGCCGCGCTGACGATGGGCCCCCCCGGAATCATGCCGCCCACCAGGCCCGCTCCCGAGCGCACCACCTCGTTCGCCGCGCGCGCCAGCACCGTGCCGAAGTCGTTCTGCGGCGTCTGACGCGGAACCGTATGGGTGATGGTCAGTGTGGGAATCCGACTGTCATTGGACACGGGCAGCCTCCTGCGGAGAGTTGCCCGGCCCTGTTTCAGCCGCCGTGCCAGGGATAACCCCCGGCAATCCCAGGCGTTGAGGCACCACGGCGGGTCCGGAAGCGCTCCGCGGACCGGGAGGAGCGTCCGGGAGGCTGGACGGCGGCCCTGGCTGGAAACTTGCGTCCGCTCCGGAGTGCCTCAGAGTTGTTGCACCCTGTCGTGTGGAGAAGAGGAGAAACCCGGTGCGGACGACCGATGGCGGCCCCCAGATTGCCGAGCGCTTTCACCCGCGCGTCGACGCCAACCTCCCCGTGAAGGTGCTCCTCAAGGGACGCTCGGTGATGGTTCGCGCTCGGGACGTGTCCATGGCGGGCCTGTTCCTGATGGCCCACCCGGCCGACACTGCACGGGAGCTCACCATCGCGGTGCCGCTGCCCGGCGACCGGGAAATCGTCACCACCTGCCAGATTCGCCGCCGCGAAGTGGACGGAGTGGCGCTGGAGTTCGGCGAGCTGGACTGGGACGACCTCATCGCCCTGGCGCGCTTCCTCCATCCGCGCCTGCCCTGAAGCCCGCCTGACTCAGGGCAGCTCCGGCTTCGGCCCCGCTTCGCGCAGCCGCTCCACCAGCGCCATCAGTTCGGCGCCCCGGAAGGGCTTGTGGATGTAGCCGTCCGCCCCCGCCTGGGTGGCGCTCTCCATGTCGGAGCGCTTCGCCTTCGCGGTGAGCATGTAGAGCGGCACTCCCGCGGTAACGGGGTCTCCCTTGAGGATGCGGCACACGGAGATACCGTCCAGTTGCGGCAGCACCACATCCATCAGGATGAGGTGGAACGTCTGGCTCTTGGCCAGCTTCAGGCCCTCCAGCCCCGTGGCGGCGCACACCACCTCCACGGTGCCGTCGCTCAGCATGGAGCGAACCAGCTCCCGGATGACCGGCTCATCCTCGACGAGAAGGATGTGGAAGGGTGCCTGGGAATTGCCAGCCATGGTTCTCCGGACGCAACACGATGCCAATGCCACCCGCCGCGCGCGGTATAGCCCTCCGGGGCGTAGCCGCACCAGGGAGGATGCAACGGATTGTGCAATGGCACCCGTCTCCCCCATACGTAAGTCGGACACACACTGGATGCCTTGCTTTTTGATTAGAAGGGCTGACAGGCGGGCGTAGCCAGGGTGGGCACGGCCCCGTCCAACACGGCCAGAAACCGGGCGCTATGATGACCCTGGAATGGCCGCGAAACCAGAATGCCCCGAGTGCCGGGCGACCGTGGGTGGAAACGACTTCCAGTGCACGCAGTGCGGGTTGCTGCTGGACCCGCAGCAGGCCAGCGGGGAGTACGTCATCACCGAGCCCACCATCGTCCGGGCGCTGCTGTCCCCGCCTCAGCGCACGCGCACCATGGAGCTGCCAAGGCCCCCGCCCCAGCGCCCCACGCCGCATGACCTGGCCACCGCGCGCTTTACAGTGCCCATGGACGCGCACACCGTGCCGCACCTGCGCGCTGGGTTGGACATCGCGCTCCAGCCGCTCCACCCCTTCGAGGCGCACATTGCTTCGTTCATCGACGGGGACCATGCCGTGCCGGACCTGGCCCGGGCGGCACGGCTGCCCGAAATCGAGGTGAAGGTCGTCCTCAAGGCCCTGCTGGAGCGCGGCGTCGTGGAGTTGCACCGCCTGCCCGGCGCACCCGCCATGCGCACGATGACGGACGAGCTGCCCATCCTGGACGGGCAGGACTTCCTCGTGCCAGAGCCCATGGCACTCGGGGACGAGGAGCCGCCCGCGCGGCCGGTGCTCGCGATGAGAGCAGCGCACCGCCCACCGCCCACCGCGCACCGTCCGGCGGCTCGGAATCGAGCCAGGGTCGGCGGAGGACTTCCTCCAGCGCGCCGTGCGGTTAGAGCGCGAGGGCCAGGTGGACCGGGCCATCGACGTGCTCACACGCGCCATTGCCCAGGCGCCCGAAGCCGCGGTGCTCTACAGCAAGCTGGCCCTCATCCTGGTTCACCAGCGCAAGGACTACCGGCGGGCCGTGGAGTTGCTGGAGCGCGCGGTGGCGCTGGAGCCGAACCATCCCGTCTTCCAGCAGAACCTGCTCAAGGTGACAGGCCTCGCGGCGGCCTCCCCCGGCCCTCGCAAGGAAGAGAAGCGCGGCCTCTTCGCGCGCCTCACGGGCCGCCGGAGCTGACCGGCGCCGGGCCGGGGCTCATGTCCAGCCGCCCTCCAGCAGCTGCTCCGCCTCCTCGAGAGAGAAGGCCAGGTAGGCCTCGTGCCCCACGTTCCGGCTGCTGCGCTGGAATCGCACCGCCGCCATCGCGGAGCGCCCCACCACGCGCACCACCCGGCGAAAGCCGCGGACCCGGGCCGCTTCGACGACGCGCTCAATCTGCCCCGAGCCCGACTCCGGGAGCTCCGTCACGCCCGTCAGGTCAGACAGGATGTCGAAGCCCGGCCGGAGCCGCTCGAGCTCGCGCAGCGACGCATCTCCAATCTGGAGCGCTTCCTCCTCCGTGACGACACCCCAGAGGCGGATGACCAACCGGTTCTTGCCAACGAGTGCCTCGACCGAAAACACAGGGCCACGACCTCCTGGCATTACCTGCTATCCCTCCGGAGGCAGTCTACCCTCTGAATGGCAGGCATTTCCAGGTTTTCGCGTCCCGACACTCTGCGTATGGCCTCAGATTTCGGCCACGCCTTCCCGCTCGGCCCAGCCTTCCAGGCCGTTGGGCAGACGGATACGGACGAAGCGGCCCGTCTCTTCGAGCAGGCGCACCTTGAGGCCGGCGTGCACCTCGAAGATGGAACGGGCGCCGGGCTGAGGCAGTTCGCGCGCCACCAGCGTGGGGGCCAGCACCACGGCCTCGTGCACCGTGGCCCCCACGTAGGCGTGCGTGGCCACCAGCAGCCCTGACGGCACCGCCACCGCGAAGAGCAGGACCGCCAGCACGCCCACCGCCGTCCGCCGTCCCCGCCCCAGCAAGCGCCAGAGCAGCACGAGGACGAAGGCCGCCACCCAGGTGCCCAGGAAGGTCCACGCCACCACCGGGCCGTCCGTGGCCGCCGCGACGCGAGGCAGGAAGGCGTCCTCCGCGGTGGCGCCCACCACCTTGTCCACCTGCCGCGCCCGGGCCACGGAGAGGTTGGCTTCCAGGTCCGGTGCCTGGCCCCCTTCCTTCCGCGCCTGCTCGAGCGCCAGCACCGCGCGGCCCAAATCCCCCTGGGCCAGGTGCGTGGTGCCCAGGTTGTAGAGCACGTCGGGGCCGCCCTGGCCGTTCGCCAGCAGCTTCTCGTAGCCCTCCTTGGCCGCCGCGTAGTCCTCATTCGCGTAGGCTTCGTTGGCCTTGAGGAAGATGTCCTGCGCCTCTTCCGGCGTGTAGTAGCCGCTCACGCCCAGCCCTCCATGGCCGCCGCGGCGGCATCCATCACCTTCTGTCGCTCGGCCGGGTCACCCCCGCCGCCGTAGCGCCCGAAGTCGCACGCCTCCAGCACGAAGAGCACCTTGGCGCGCCGCTCCGCATCCGCGCCCCCCGCCGTCAGCTTCTCGGCGAGCACCTCGCGGGTGAGGCCCACCACCGGCATGCCCAGCCGCGCCTCCAGGAAGCCGTGCAGCGCCTTCTCCACCTCGCCGTAGAAGGCCCCCACGTCCCCGCTGGCCTGGAGCTTCTCCGCATCCGCCAGACGCTTGCGCGCGGCCTTCGCCTGCTGACGCCCACGCCCCGCCTCGGAGCGCAGCGCCAGCCGCCCGCGCACGCCGCCCATCAGCGCCACGCCCAACAGCAGCCCCAGCGGGGCCAGCACCGTCGGGACAAAGAAGCCCCGCTTCCACACGGGCACGCCCGGCGCCTCGAAGCGGGCCTGGTAGCGCACCGGCCGAAGGCCGCCCGCCGTCAGCACGTTCTTCTGCTCGTTGGCCTGGTCCGATGAAGCCTGAGGCGACCCCGAGGCGATGGACGATGCCCCGCCCGCGCCCGCCTCCACCGTAATCGTCACCGGGTCGGTGCGCGCCACCTCGTACTTGCGGGCGCGCGGGTCGAAGTAGGTGAACTCCAGCGCGGGCAACGTGAAGCTGCCCGTGCGCTGCGGCATCACCAGGTACTCCATCACCCGCCGGCCCTGCACACGGTGGCGCTGCGGCGACACCTTGTCCGTCGTGGTGGGGTCATAAATCTTGAGCGCGGCGGGGCCCTTCAGCGCGGGGGGCGTGACGTTCTTCACGTTGCCCACCCCTTCCAGGCTGACCTTCACCGTGACGGGCTGGCCCAGCGCCACGCGCGTCTGGGACACGTCCATGGACAGCCGCCAGTTGCCCACGTGCGCGTTGGGCATGTCCTCCGGCCCACCGGGCGGCAGCGGCTTCACCTTCACCTTGAGCGCGTTGGACACCCGGTGCACGCGGTGGCCGGCGAAGAGGAAGCCGGTGGTGATGTCCGCCTCCGCGGGGGTGATGGACAGCGTGCCGGACTTCACCGGGAAGATGGCGCGGCGGCGCAGCAGGTAGGCGCGGTACGGGATGCCGTCCACCACGCGCTGCTCGCCCGACAGCTGCGTGGGGCTCTCCACCTCTTCCGTCCAGAAGCCCTCCAGCTTGGGCATGGTGACGGCGTCCACGCTGGACAGGTCCACGCGCGAATAGATGTAGAGCGACAGCGTCACCTGCTCGCCCACGTACACGTTGTCCCGGTCCAGGCTGGCGCGCAGGAAGAGGTCGGAGTCCCCCCGGGGAATCGTGGGCCGGTCCGGCTCCATCATGTCGCCGAAGGCCTCTTCCATCTGCTGCATCTGCGACTGGATGCTGGAGAAGGGGTCCGGCTGCCGGCCACCGCCACGTCCCGCCTGCCCCGGGGACGGCGCACCGCCCACCCGGCCGGCCTTCACCGTCAACTCCACGGGCTGCGTGCGGTACGTCTTGCCGCGCACCGTGATTTGCGACGGTGGAATCTTGAGCCGCCCCGCGCGTGTGGCCTGCATCACCAACACGTGCCGCGTGACGTCCTGGATGACGGCGGGGCCACCGCCCGACAGGGAGATGGAGCGCTGGCTGCTGCGCGAGCTGGAGAGGATGGAGAAGTCGTCCGACTCCGGCAGCTTCACCTGCGCGTTGGCGGGCGCATCCACCACCACCACCGTGAGGCGGAAGGTGTCCTCGGTGCCCACCTCCGTACGGTCCGCCGTCTGGTAGAAATCGAGGTCATCCGAGGCCGCCCACGCTGGCGCGGTGGCCAGCAGGGCGAACACGGCGAACACCACGCCGAGGGCGCTACCAGTCCTTCTCATTCGGCTTCCTCTGCTTCTTCTTCTGCTGGAACCGCCAGAGCTGGAGGTTCTTCTCGTTCTGCTTCATCGCATCCAGCAGGCGCTCCGCCTCCTGCCGATCCAGGTCCGACTGGCTGGAGCCACCGTCCGCCTCGGATTCCTCCGAGTCTTCTTCTCCCGCGCTGCCGCCGTCGCTGCCACCGTCCTGGGGCTCGCCCTCTCCGTCGTCCTGTCCACCATCCGCGCCGCCGTCCGCGCCCCCGTCGCCCTTGTCCGGCGGGCCCTGCTCGCCGCCGTCCGCGCCTCCGTCGGAGCCGCCGTCGCTGCCACCATCCCCGTCGCCACCGTCGGCACCGCCGTCCATGCCGCCATCGCTGGCGCCACCATCCGCGCCGCCGTCGGCACCGCCGTCCGAGCCACCATCGGTGCCACCGTCCTGGGGCGTGCCGCCGTCGCCCTTCGTGCCGCCGTCCTCGCCGGCATCCGGGCGCCCACCGTCACTGCCGCCGTCGTTGCCACCGTCCGTGCCGCCATCCTGGCCCTTGTCCTGCGGCGGCGGCAGGTTGCGCAACACCACCTCGTAGTTGTGGCGGGCCTGCACGTCCTGCGGGTCCAGCGTGAGCGCGCGCCGGTAGGCCTTTAGCGCTTCCTGCCGGTCTCCGGTGGTCGCATGCAGGTTGCCCAGGTTGTACCAGGCCTTCTGCCGGAGGTCGGCGCGGTTGGACTCCGTCACCGACTGGAACAGCGCCTTCGCATCCGCGATGCGCCCCAGCTTGGCCATCGCGTCCGCGCGATTGAAGTCCACCGTGACGTCGTTGGGGCGCTCCTTCTTCGCGGCCTCGAACGCCTCCAGCGCTTCCTCGAAACGACCCGCCGTGTACGCCTCGCGGCCCTGCTCCACCAGCGGGTGGCCGCGCTCCAGCGGCCCCGCGGCCCACACGGGCGACGGCAGCGCCAGCGACGTCACCAGGCCCCACGCCAGCCACCGCGCCGCGCGCGTCCTCGCGGCGCTCATGGTGACGACCTCCGGCGCGACGACGGCAAGAGCAACATGCCCAGCGCCAGCAAGGCCAGCCCCGGGATGGCGAACGACTGGAAGCGCTCGTCGTAGCGGACCGTCACCCGGCTCTCCAGCTCACTCTTCTGCATCTGATCGATGCGCTCCACCACCTGCGACATGGCCACGCCACGGGGCTGGAAGTAGAAGGTGCCCCCGGTGGCCTCGGCGATGGCCGTCAGCCCCGCCCGGTCCAACCGCGTAATCACCGTCTCCCCCGCGGCGTCCTTCTTGTAGTCCACGAACGCGCCGCGCCGGTCGAAGACGGGGATGGGCTCACCGGACTCCGAGCCCACGCCCACCGCCAGCACCTGCACGCCCGCGTCCTTCAGCGCCTCGGTGGCCTCCGCCACGTCGCCCACCAGGTCCTCGCCGTCCGTCAGCAGGACGACCACGCGCTCCTTCGAGCCGCGGTCCGCGTTCTCCAGCACCTGCCGCGACAGCCGCAGCGCCGCGCCCACGTTGGTGCCGCCCTGGGGCATCACCTCCGGGTCCACCGCGCGCAAGAACAGCTTCACCGCCGAGTAGTCCGACGTGAGCGGGGACTGGATGAACGCATCGCCCGCGAACACCACCAGGCCCACGCGGTCGCCCTTCAGCTCGTCCAGCAGCGTGGTCAGCTCCAGCTTCGCGCGCTCCAGGCGGCTGGGCTGGATGTCCCGCGCCAGCATGGACTTGGAGGCATCCAGCGCCACCACCACGTCGATGCCGCGCCGCTTCGTCAGCTCGCTCTTGGTGCCACACTGCGGCTGCGCCAGCGCGAAGCCGAAGAGCGCCAACCCCAGGCCGTACAGCCCGCCCTGCGTGGCCGGACGCCACACCGACACGCCCGGCGTGAAGCGCTCCGCGTGGCGTTCATGCAGCAGCGCCCGCACGCGCGAGCGGCGCCGCAGCGCCCCCACCAGCGCGAGCAGGCCCAGCATCATGCCCGCGAGCACGAATAGCAGGAAGAGGGGCTGCGCGAGCCCCGCCTGGTAACCGAGCACGGTGAAGCGCCAGGGTTCCACGGGCGTCACGGGAAGACCCTCAGGAAGGAGGCGCGCAGGAGCAGCTCCAGCGCGGCGAGACCGAAGGCGGCCAGGAGGAAGGGATGGAACTCCTCGCGGTAGGTGGCGCTGGCGCCGCCCTCCATCAGCTTCGAGCGCTCCAACGAATCGAGCACCTTCTGGAGTCCCTCTCGCAACTGCTCGGGGTCGGTGGCGCGGTAATACTCGCCGCCGGTGCGGTCCGCGATGTCCTGCATCAGCTCCGGGTTGATGGGAATTTCCGTGTCGCGCCACACGGTGTTGCCGAACAGGTCCGTGCCCTGCGGGAAGGGCACCTTGCCGCCCTTGCCCACCAGAATCGTGTAGATGGGCACCTTCAGCGCCTGGGCCATGTTCGCCGAGTCCATGGGCGAAATCTTCCCGGAGTTGTTGTCGCCGTCGGTGATGAGCACCACCACCCGGCTCTTCGCCTCCGAGTCCCGCAGGCGGTTGAGGGACGTGGCCAGCGCGTCGCCAATGGCCGTGCCGTCCTCCAGCACGCGCGTGCGCAGCTGCTTCACCACTTCCTTCAGCACGCCGTAGTCCAGCGTCAGCGGCGCCTGCGTGTACGCCGCGCCCGCGAACACCACCAGGCCGATGCGGTCGTTCACCCGGTTGGCGATGAACTCGCTCAGCACTTCCTTGGCGACGTGCATGCGGTTCTGCGGACGGAAGTCACCGGCCTCCATCGACGTGGACAGGTCCAACGCCACCACGATGTCGATGCCCTCCACCGACAGGTCCCGCACGCGCGAGTCACGCACCTGCGGACGGGCGATGGCCAGCACCGCCGCCGTCACCGCCGCCACGCGAAGCAGCGGCAGCAGCGGCAGCAGGTACGCGCGGAAGCCTCGGCCCCCCCGGGCGAAGACATGCGCCGCGGAGAAGCGCAGCGTGGCGCGGGCACGCCGCTCCCGCCAGGCCTGCCAGAGCAGCAGCGGCACGAGCAGCAGCCCCCAGAGCGCCTCGGGGTTATTGAACGCGGGGAGCGGCGGCATTGTCGGGAGCCTGGGGCGGCGGTGGCGGAACGTACGTCGTGTCGATGAGCGAGTAGCCGAAGGCCAGCGCGTCGCGGCAGGCGTCAGCGGAGGCATCCGCGCGTGCGTACTTCACCATGTCCGACTCGGACACGAAGCGCATCAGCTTGTCCTCCGGCAGCCCCGGCGTGGACATGCGCCGCAGCGACGCCATCAGCTCGGAGCTGGTGCACTCCAGCGCCTCGAAGCCGTAGCGCTCGCCCAGGTAGCCCCGGACGATTTCGGACAGCCGGAAGTAGAAGTCCTTCACCCGGCCGCGCGAGGGCAGGTCCTCCGCCTTCAGCGCGTCCAGCGCCTTGCGGGTGCGCACGTCCAGGGGCAGCGCCGGCACCACCTCCACGTGCTTGGGCCGGTTCCTCCACCAGCGGAAGAGCACCCACGCCAGCAGCGCCGCGGCCAGCACGCCCAGCACCGTGAGCACCAGGCGCCACGAACGGATGGGCACCTCCTCCGGCGGCTTGTAGTCGAAGAGGTCCGCGCCCTGCCCCTCCGCGTCCGGAGGCAGCGTGGACGTCACCTCCACCGTGCGGCCCGGCACCGTGAACGCCTTGGGCCCCTCCGGCGTGGCCACGTCGAAGGGCAGCGCCGGCACCGCCACCGAGCCCAGGGCGAAGGCGGACATCCGCACCCGGAACGTGGTGGTCGCAGAGTCCGGCCCGTCCTGGCGCTGGCGCGTCTGGTCCAGGAACTCGAAGTCCCCCGTCTCCTGGGGCACCTTCAGTTCGTAGCGGTGGTCCTTCGGGTGGGTGATGACCACCTCGTAGACGAAGGGGTCACCGATGCGGACCTGCTCCGGCTCCAGCCGCACGGACAGGTTCCGCGGTTCGACCTGCTCCGTCGTCGCGGCTGCCGGTGCAGGGGCCGGAGCCTGGGCCCACGCCGGAGCCGCCACCACCAGCGCCGCCACCACGAGCCACACCGCCAGCAAGGGGATGAGCCGGTTCATGCCGCCATCCTCCGGGCCCGCGCGCGGAAGAAGTTCGCCAGCGCCTTGCCGTGGTCATCACCCGCGCGCAGCTCCACGTGGTCCAGCTCCAGCTTCTTGAACAGCTTGCGCCGCTCGTCGCGCGCGGCCTGCATGGCCCGGGCGAAGCGGCCCCGCACGCGCGGGTCGCTGGTGTCGACGACGAAGCGCTCGCCCGTCTCCGGGTCCTCCATGTCCACCAGGCCCAGCCGGGGGAAGGCCTCCTCCAACGGGTCCGCCACCACCACCGGCACCAGGTCGTGCTTGCGCCCCACCAGCCGCAGCGGCTTCTCGTAGTCGTGCGCCTGGAAGTCGGAGATGAGGAACGTCACCGCCTTCCGCTTCGCCACCCGCGTCAGGTAGTTGAGCCCCGCGGCCAGGTCCGTCCCCCGCCCCTGCGGCTGAAACGTGAGGATGTCGCTCACCAGCCGCAGCACGTGCGTGCGGCCCTTGCGCGGCGGCACCACCTTCTCCACGCGGTCCGAGAAGAGGACGAGCCCCACCCGGTCATTGTTGGCGATGGCGCTGAACGCGATCTGCGCCGCCACCTCCGCGGCGATCTCCGACTTGGTGCGCTCGCGCGAGCCGAACTCCTTCGACGCGGAGACGTCCACCACCAGCATCACCGTCAGCTCGCGCTCCTCGGTGAAGACCTTGACGTAGGCCTCATCCATGCGCGCGGTGACGTTCCAGTCGATGATGCGAATCTCGTCACCGGGCTGGTACTGGCGCACCTCGGAGAAGGCCATGCCCCGGCCCTTGAAGACCGAATGGTACTGGCCGGCGAGCATGTCGGAGACCACCTTGCGGGTGCGAATCTCCAGCTTGCGAATGCGGCGGATGAGGTCCTTGGGAAGCACGGGGCGCCTGGCGGGCTCGAGGAGGAAGGGTCAGGGGACTTCGACGCGGTCGAACACGCGCTGGATGATTTTCTCCGGCGTGAGGTCTTCCGCCTCCGCCTCGTACGTCATGGCGACGCGATGGCGGAGCACGTCGAAGGCAATGGCCTTCACGTCTTCGGGGGTGACGAAGCCACGGTGGCGCAGGAAGGCATGCGCGCGCGCCGCCTGGGCCAGCGCGATGGTGGCGCGCGGCGAGGCGCCAAACTGGATGTAGTCCGCCAGGTCCTTGAGGCCGTACTTGCTGGGCTCGCGCGTGGCGAACACCACGTTGAGGATGTACTCCTTCACCTTCTCGTCCATGTAGATGTGGTGGACGAGCTCGCGCGCACGGACCAGGTGCTGAAGGTCGATGACCCGCTGGGCGCGCGGCGACGAGCCACCGGACATCCGGTCCATGATGACCTTCTCTTCATCGCGCGTTGGGTAGCCCACCTTCACCTTGAGCATGAAGCGGTCCACCTGCGCCTCGGGCAGCGGGTAGGTGCCTTCCTGCTCGATGGGGTTCTGCGTCGCCAGCACCAGGAAGGGCGAGGGCAACGGGAAGGACTGGTCGCCGATGGTGACCTGGCGCTCGGCCATGGCCTCCAGGAGCGCGGACTGCACCTTCGCCGGGGCGCGGTTGATTTCGTCCGCGAGCACGATGTTGGCGAAGATGGGCCCCTTGCGGACGGTGAAGTTCGCCGCCTGCTGGTTGTAGATCATGGTGCCCACCACGTCCGCGGGCAGCAGGTCCGGGGTGAACTGGATGCGCATGAAGGTGGCGCTGAGCGAATCCGCCACGGTGCGCACCGTCAGCGTCTTGGCGAGGCCGGGCACGCCCTCCAGCAGCACGTGCCCGTTGCACAGCAGGCCGATGAGGATGCGCTCCAACATGTAGCGCTGCCCGACGATGACCTTGCTGGTTTCCTGGTTGAGGACCTCGACGAAGCTGCTTTCCTGCTGCACGCGTTCGGTGAGCGCGCGAATGTCGGTGTTCATGTCGCCTCGTGTCGGACTGGCGGCGGGCAGCCTAGGGTTTACAGGGTATCCGGCTCAACACCGCTGAGGGCCGCGCATTCCAGTATGTTGCCCGCCCGTCCGCCCCTCCTGGAGTGTCCTCCCCATGTACCACTCACAGCCGCCACGCCAACCCCTGTTCCACTCCCGGCGGACGCCGGTGTCGCGGAAGGCGGCATGAAGGCCCCCTCGGTGGGGCCGGTGGAAGCCGCGCTGCTGGCCCAGTTCGCCCCCGCGGTGGCCGTAACGGTTCACTGGTTGCCGGGCGGCGGGGCCCTCCGGGTCCTGGAGGCGGGCGCCGGCCCCACGGTGGTGCTGCTCCATGGGCGAGGCGGCGCGGCCTCCCAGTGGTTCAGCTACCTGACGGTCCTCGCCCGGAACCACCGCGTGCTGGCGGTGGACCTGCCGGGCTTCGGCATGTCGTCCACCCCCGAAGGCCCGCTGGCCACCGGCGAGGACGCGGCGGCCTTCTTCACCGCCCCCATCGAGGCGCTCCTGTCCCAGCTCGCCCCGGGCCCGGTGGCCGTGGTGGGCCACTCGCTGGGCGGGCTCGTGGCGCTGGAGCTCGCGCTGCGCGGCCGGGTACCGGTGGAGCGGCTGGCCCTGGTGGATGCCATGGGCTTGGGCCCGGAGATGGCGCGAAAAGCCCGCCTCTTCTTCCGCGCCGGTCCCGAACGGCTGGCGCGCTCGCTGGGGCCATGGGCCTGGGCTCAGATGATGCCGCCGCCCCCGACGCCGCTGGGTGAGCGGCTGGGCGCCCTGGAGTACGAGCTGCTCACCCGCCCGGACGCCAGCCCTGACGCCACGCGGGCCTTCAACCGGCTCGTGCCCGTGGCCGGGCCTGTCTTTCATCGCGCGGAAAAGCTCAACGCCATCACGGCGCCGGTGCTGCTCGTCTGGGGCGAGCACGAGGACACCCTGCCCATTTCCATCGCCGAGCGGGCGGCACAGCGCCTACCCCGGGCCCGGCTCCTGCGCCTGGACGCGGGCCACAGCCCCCACCAGGAACGTCCGGAGCGCGTGCTCCCCGAGCTGAAGGCGTTCCTCGCCGCGCCCCAGGAGCACTAGCGGCCGCACGGCAGGCAGGCGCCCGACGGCGGGCAGGTGACACGGCCTCGTCCGGCAGTCGGAGCTCGTCCTGGCGGCGCTTGTCCTGGCCTTCCTGGATGGCGACCGTCCCGCTGTGTCATCCAGGGACACCGCCGCCAGGGAGGCTGCCATGAATCACAAGACGCACGAGCGCCATGACCACGTCCATGCCAAGGGCTGTGGCCACCCCGCCATCCAGCACCAGGACCACGTGGACTATCTGCACGACGGGCACCTGCACCGCCCGCACTCGGACCACACGGACGAGTGCATGCTCGCCGAAGACGCGCGCAACCCCGCGCAATGCACGCCGCAGCATGCCTGTGGTGCCCATGAAGCCACGCACCGCCACGGCCCCTCGTGTGGCCACGCCGCCGCGCCGCACGGAGACCACATGGACTATCTCGTGGACGGCCACCTGCATCATCCGCACGACGGCCACTGCGATGACCACGGCAAGGTGCAGGTCCTGAGCTGAAACGAAGACGTGGCGGAAGACCTCTCCCCCCGAGAGGCCCGCCCGTCTTCACGCAGCACAGAGGCGTGCCGTCTCAGGCCTGGGACGGCGCGCCCTGCTGTGCCTGGCGATCCACCAGTTGTTTGCGCACCTCGTTCATGTCGAGCGCGCGCACCTGGCGGATGAGGTCATCCAGCGCGTTGGCCGGCAGCGCTCCCGCCTGCTCGAACAACATGATGCCGTCACGGAAGACCATCAGCGTGGGGATGGAGCGGATGGCGAAAGCCCCCGCGAGTTCCACCTCTGCGTCGGTGTCGAGCTTGCCGAAGACGAGGTCCGGATTCTTCGCGCTCGCCTGTTCGAACACAGGTGAGAAGGTGCGGCACGGTGCGCACCACTCGGCCCACCAGTCGAGGAGGACGATTCCCTCCTTCGAGACGATTTCCTTGAAGTTGGCTTTGGTGATGTCGATGGTTGCCATGCCCTGACACTGGGCCCTCCCCCCCGGAGGCGCCAGTGTCAGGACATGGCCAGCCAGGCTCCCCCCAGGGCCCGGCTCCCAGTCACCTCCAGCCCAGCGCGGCGGCCCATGACGGGTGGGCCGCCGGGACAACGGGCGGGCTCAGCCCCAGACGCTCGCCCGGCCCATGAACTGCGCCAGGTCCAGGCGGTTGGACTGCGTCTCGCGGCGGGGCGCCTTCGCCGTGAAGGACTCCAAATCCTGGAGGCTGATGTGGACCTCCTTGCTGGACTTGGACTTGCTGGCGCCCTGGTCCACCGAGCGCAACGCCGTGGGGTGGTTGATCAGGAACTGCGCCGCCTCACGGAGCTCCTTCGGCGCGCCGCTGCTCGGGTCCGCCACGCGCTTGAGCTCCGACATGCCGATGTTGTTGTCCCCGGCGCCCTTGCCGCTGGCGTTCATGCCCACGCCCTCGGCGAAGTTGAAGTGGTCCTTGAGCGTCTGGGCCGCCTTGTAGACGTCCATGGGCTCGTGGCGGCCAGCGCCGAAGGGCGGGCGGGACTGCGGGCCGCACAGGTCCAGCCGCGGCGGCAGGTTGGGACGGTGGGGGTTGGGCAGGCCGCCCGGGCCACCGAGTCCGCCACCGCAGCCGCCGCCGAACCCGGAGCCGAACAGCGGCGGACGATGCGGGAAGCCAGGCCGCTGCGGCGCCCCGGAGTCCGACGCATTGCCCGCGCGCGCCTGGAGGTCCGCCTTGCTCAGGTGCACCTCATTGTTGCCGCCATGGGCCTTGCTGGCGCCCTGGTCCAGCGAGCGCAGGGCGATGGGGTGGTCGAGCATCCACTTCGCGGCGGCGCGGACGTCGGGCGGGAAGCCGCTGTTCGGGTCCGCCACGCGCTTGAGCTCCGACGTCCCGATGTTGTTGTCCCCGGCGCCCTTGCCGCTGGCGTTCATGCCCACGCCCTCGATGGCGTCGAAGTGCTTGAGCACCGTCTGCGCCGCCTTGGACGGGTCCATCGACTGATAAGCCGCCTGGTAGCGGTCCGTGGGGCCGCAGCCACGGGTGTTGCCGGAGAAGCCGTTGCACAGAATGGACTTCGCGATGGACAGGCTCATGGTCGTGACTCCTGATAGCGATTGCTACGATGGTTTGGATTGGGGGCAGGTGGCTGTTTCAGCCGAAAGCCCCGCGCGCTGACTACATGAACATTCTCTGTCGGATACGCGCGGTGTTTCGTGCGGTGTTTTCATTTGTTTTTCGCGCGATTCCGAGGGGAGCGAGCACAAATCAAAGACAAACAAGCCCACCCGCAGAGTGCCTTGCCATTCAAGGCAAGACATCGCGGGTGGGCGGCTCGGTGGTGTCGTTCTCGATGCGGACCCAGGCTATTGCAGTGGGTGTGCCAGGGCCCTCCAGCGCCTCCGGAGCCGAGTCGAGGCGCGCGCTCCAGAGGAGGACGCCCGGCAAGGCGCTCCGGTGGGCCTGGTAACCGCGGTTGTCAGGTGGCAACAACAGTTGTCACCCCCTCCCCCGCCTGGGTGGGGTGGTAGCCTGCCCGCCGTGGCGGACCCAGGTGACATGGACACGGAGGTGGACGCGCTGGTCCAGACGGCGCCCATCCCGGTGGCGCGGCGCGGCCCCTTGCGGTTGAAGCTGCTGATGCTCTCCGGGGAACAGGCGGGACACAGCCACGTCCTGCGCCCGGGGGTGGTCCGGCTCGGCACGTCCTCGACGTGCGACATCGTCTTGACGGACCGCGTCGTGTCCCGGCAGCACCTCCAGTTGGAGGTGACGGACGAACGGGTGGTGGCCACCG
This sequence comes from Myxococcus sp. AB036A, assembly GCF_006547355.1. Classification (NCBI taxonomy): domain Bacteria; kingdom Pseudomonadati; phylum Myxococcota; class Myxococcia; order Myxococcales; family Myxococcaceae; genus Myxococcus; species Myxococcus sp. AB036A. The sequence goes on from NZ_VHLC01000012.1 coordinate 89,681, forward strand.
ACCTGGGCTCGCGCAACGGCTCCTTCCATGAAGGCGTGCGCTTCACCGAGTTGGAGGTGCGGCCCGGGGCGTCGCTGACGCTGGGCACCGTCGTGCTCAAGGTGGTGCCGGAGGATTCGCGGGAGCGGCCTCTACCGCTGTCCTCGCGGCGGAGCTTCGGCGCGCTCGTGGGCGCCAGCGTGAGGATGCGCGAGCTGTTCACCGTCCTGGAGCGGGTGGCCGCCGGCGGCGGGGACGTGCTCGTCCAGGGCGAGACGGGGACGGGCAAGGAGCTGTGCGCGGAGGCGATTCACCAGGAGAGCGCCCGGGCCGGTGGGCCCTTCATCATCGTGGACATCGCCGGGATTCCGCCCTCCTTGATGGAGTCGGAGCTCTTCGGGCACGTGAAGGGTGCCTTCACGGGCGCCCAGGCGGAGCGCGCCGGGGCCTTCGAGCGTGCCCAGGGAGGCACCGTCTTCCTGGATGAGGTCGGCGAGCTGCCGCTGGAGCTGCAACCCCGGCTCCTGCGCGTGCTGGAGCGCCGGCAGGTGAAGCGCGTGGGCGCCAACGACTACCGCACGGTGGACATGCGCGTCGTCGCGGCCACGCACGTCGACCTGGAGCAGGCCGTGCAACAGGGCCAGTTCCGCAAGGACCTCTATCACCGGCTCGCGGTGCTCAAGGTCGGCCCGCCCCCACTGCGAGAGCGGGTGGAGGACCTGCCACTGCTCATCGACGCCATGCTGGAGCGATTGGGCCGTCCGCCCAGCGCCCTGTCCGAACAGACGCGCGCCCTGCTGGCCCAGTATCCCTGGCCCGGCAACGTGCGCGAGCTGCGCAACGTGTTGGAGCAGGCCATCCATCTGGGCGAGGACACCCTGCCGCCCATGGGCGCCCCCTCCGGCTCGCTCCGGTCGCCACAAGGCGCGCTCGACGCGGAGCTGCCCTTCAAGGAGGCCAAGGAGCGGCTCATCGAGGTCTTCGAGCGGGACTACCTCCAGGGCCTCATCGCGCGCTGCGACCGGAACATCTCCCGCGCGGCCCGCGAGGCAGGTATCGCCCGGGTGTACCTGCGCAAGCTGCTCACGAAGCACGGGATGATGCTCGTGGACGACGACGACTCACGGGATTGAGGGAGACGGCGCACGCGAGCGCCCGTCCGCGCATGACCGCTCACGAAAGCGCGCGCGTCAGTCCTTCAGGTCGTTCATGAAGTGGAGGGGCTCACCAGGATTCACAGGCTGCCCATCCAGCCCGGTGAGTTCCTTCGAGGAGATGAGCCACACGTCCAGGTCGCCATCCCGGTCGAGATTGGCGACACAGGCGGCCGTGATGGCACAGTCAGGACACTCCCCCGAAAGGCCGACCTGCTTGGCCACGAGCACCGGCAATTCGCCGAACTGGATGGCCTTCAAGGCCGGGTTCGTCGCCACGTCCACACCCACGGCGACGGCGTCCTCCACTGAGGTGGCCCCAGCCGTGTCACGAGCATCCGCTGGCGCGCTCCCCGCCAGGAAGGCGAAGTGATTGCCCCGCGGAATTTCATAGTTCAACTTCGCGAAGACAGGCTCATAGGCGTCGTGCTCGGCGTAGTGAGCCATCTGGGCGATGTACCACTGCCTCAACTGCAAATTGCACATGGCCTGCATCGCGCGGTTCTTGGAGCCCTGGAAGCCGCTGATGCCGCCGACGATGAAGAAAAAGCACGGAATGAGCAGCACGGCAAAGACACCCGCCACGATGAGGAAGACCTTCTTCCGGCTGGAGCGCGGCACGGAAGCCTTGTTTCCACATGAGCACTGGATGCTTGAACCCGGCTTGAGTCCGGTTACGTCGAGCTTCGTGCCGCACGCCGGACACTTGATATCTGCCATTGACGAAGAATCCCCCGGTGAATGTCCGCGCCCCAATGAACGGACAGCGCGGCACCCTATCACCCCGATCTCGCCAATGAGCCATCCCTCGCAACTGCCTCATCATTGGCAGCGCGGTATCCCTTCAGCCCCCTCACGTCGCGCGATTCCTCCGCGGACCTGCGGCCGCTTGACTGGGAGGATGGCTCCGCCTGGACCGCGCGGAGCCCCCTGTTCTCCCCCTAATTCGGCTCCCCCACGGCCGAGCCGTTCTCCGCTCAGCGCGTCTGCGACTCGCGGCTGGACTCACGCGTCGAGTGGATGCTCTGGAAGCCCGCGATGCACAGCTCGGCGCGCAGCGGCGCGGAGTTGTAGTACGGGCCACCGTCATACGGAGTGTCGATGCCGTTGCGGCGGTCCGGGTGCGAGTAACCGGCGATGTGCATCATCTCGTGGATGAGCGTCTGGGCAATCTCCGTGTCCCCCTGAGGGAAGAGCACGCCGAAGTTGATCCAGACATCGTCTCCCCCCAATTCCGCCCGCGCGTTGATGCCGGCCTCGTTCGTGCCCGAGTGGCGGATGGCCTTGCGGTAGGCACTGCGCAGCGCGGCCTTCTCCAGGGTGGTCAGGTGGGTGCAGGTCTGGATGGAGTCCTGCGCTGCCTCGTGGCGCCGCAGCGTCCGGGCCCAGTTGTCGCCCGTGACGGTGGCGGCGTCTGAACTGAAGCGGTCCTGCATCGCGAGCACGTCCGCGAGCACGTCCCGCGAATCGGCGTAGCCCGGGCGGATGAGGTGCATGCCGTACACCCTCGTGCCGCTGTAGATGGCGGAGTGGAAGGTGGGCAGGCCCGCGGCGAAACCGTTCGAGGAGGCGTAGTCGCTGGCGGCGCGCATCATGGCCCCGGCGTCCGTCACATCCGGGTAGCCAATGGCCCAGCCCGGGACGTCGCGGAACTCGACGACGCTGGGGTGGAGGAAGTGGATGCCGTACTCCACGATGGAGCCGTTGAGGCCCTGCTCGAACGCGGGCAGCGCGATACCCAACCCGTGCGCGTTGCCGTAGTCCTGCGCGCGGCGGAACAGCTCAGGGATGTTGCTCAGCGCCGTGTTGCCCAGGGAGGAGCGGGGCACCGCGAGGTAGTGCGCCACGGTGCCCGGCTTGAGCAGGATGGTGCCACGCACCACGCCCGCGCCGTAGTTGGCCTCATGAAAGTTGCCGTAGCCCGCCGCGTAGCCATGAATGCCCGCGTAGCGGTTGGCGGTGCGAAAGCGGAAGTCACTGACCGTCTCCACCGCGGACGAGGTGGTGCCCACGGCCTCCTCGGGCAGCGCCATGTCCGCCATGGCGTCGGCGTCCATCATCTCGCCGCCGCACCCCAGCAACGCCATCGACGTAGAAATGCATACACCCAGGGAGAGACGCTTCATCATCGAGCGCACGGTTGAAACCTTTCTGTGATTGGCGAGCGAGGCGGAATGGGACTCAGGCCCGTCCATCCGTCCGTCGCTCTCAAAGTCAGATACGTAAAGCGCGGGATTTCCGGGTCGTCCGCCCACGACGATTTCGCCGGGCGAAGCGACGACTCCCAGCGGACCGGGCCCGTCAACCGTCGACGTCGTTCACGACATTCGTCGGGGTGCCGGGAGGAACAGCCTCGCCGGACTCATCCTTGAGCGGCTTCGTGGAGATGAGCCAGACATCCACCGTGTCATCGATGTCGATGTCGCCCGCGCAGGCCATGGTGACGTAGCAATCCGGGCACGTCCCAAAGACGCCCACCTGCCGGGACACCCACGCGGGAAGGTCCGCCAGGGTGATGGCCCGGCGGCTCGTGTCCCGCAAGCGGTCCACGCCAACACCCTCCGCGTCCGCCGGAACCGCGTCCTCTTCCGCCTCGCGCGTCACCAGTGGCCCCGTGCCCGTGAAGTACGCGTAGCGGTTGCCTCGCTCCGGGATGAAGCCCGCCTTCACGATGCGCGGCTCGAAGGTGCCGTGCTCGGCGTTGTGGTTCCGCTGGGCGGCGTAGAGGCCACGGAGGTTCGCCTTGCACTCCTGCTGCTTGGAGCGCACCGGAAGCTTGTTGTAGTTGGGGATGGCGATGGCGGCCAGGATTCCCACACAGGGGCAGAGCAAGAACACCCCCAGGGCCAGCGCCACGCCGCGTGCGCTCGCCCAATAGGAGCGCTTCGGGACGGCTGACAGGTTCCCGCAGGCACAGCGAATGATGGCGCCCGGGGCCCGCCCCGTCACGTCGAGCTCGCTGCCGCACTTCGGGCACTCCAGGTTCGCCGCCATGGACAGGGCCCCTTGGCACACGTGCGAGCCTCACACGAGGGCGGGCAGCCTAGCATGGCCCACGGGCCGACCTTCGGACAGGCGCGGCAGGCATGCCGATGGACGCGCTCCCCGGCCGGACAGCTAGACTGCGCCCGTGTTGAAACCCTTGCTCGACCTTGACGCGACGCCGGAGCGACTCCGGGCACTCGCGGACGCTGGCATCCTGACGCCGACCACCCTGGAGCGCGCGCTGCACCTGTCCGTGGCCACCCCGCCGCGGCAGGACTGGCGGCGCTTCCTCTCCACCACGCTGATGGGCCTGGGCGCGCTGCTGGTGCTCGCAGGAGTCATCTACTTCTTCGCGTACAACTGGGCGGACATGCACCGCTTCGCGAAGCTGGGCCTCATCGCGGCGGCCATCACCGGCACGGCCGTGGGCGCCTGGAAGCAAGGCGCGACGCTGGGTGGGCAACTGTGCCTGTTCGCGGCCTCGGTGCTCGTGGGCGCGCTGCTGGCCGTCTACGGGCAGGCGTATCAGACAGGCGCGGACCCGTATGAGCTGTTCATCGGCTGGGCCGTGCTCATCCTTCCCTGGGTGGCGGTGTCCCGCTTCGCGCCTCTGGGGTTGCTGGCGCTGGTGCTGGTCAACACCGGCATCCTCCTCTTCTGGGAGCAGGTGCTGGATACGGAGCTGGACCAGACCTACTGGCTGGCGGTGGTGCTGGGCGGGCTCAACGGCTTCACCTGGGCCACCTACGAGCACTTCGCCAACCTGCGCGTGTCCTGGCTCCAGGCGCGCTGGGTGCCCCGGGTGTTGGCCGTGATGGCGGTGGCGCCGGTGCTCATTGCCTCGGTGCCATTCATCATGCACCCGGCGCGAGCCCCCACCGGCGCCGTGGTGGCGCTCCTCCTGGTGCTGGCCTCGCTCGCGGCAGAGTACGCCCTGCACCGGCACCTGAAGGGCGAGCTGTTCATGCTCACGCTCGGCGCGGTGAGCGTGATGACGCTCCTGACCTCCGGCGCCGTCAGCATCGTCTTCGACTCCTACCGGGACGTGGAAGTCCTGGGCCTCTTCGTGCTGCCGCTCTTCGTCATCGCCCAGGTGGCGCTCGCGGTGTGGTGGCTGCGGCACGAAGCCCGCGTCACCGGCGCCACGGAGGAGTCCTGACATGGCCCTGCGCCCCTCGTTGCAGGACGTGTTGAACGCGCTCCAGGCCGAAGGCCAGCTCGAGCCCGACGCCGCGGACCGGGCCCGCGTGGCCCTGGAGGCCCACCAGCGCCAGTCCGTGGCCGTGCCCTGGTTCGTGAAGGCCTTCGCCGGCGTCGGCGCCTGGCTGTCCGCCATCTTCGTACTGAGCTTCTTCGCCTGCGCGGGCCTCTGGGAGGAGCAGGTCGTGATGGGCGTGGTGGGCCTGGGCCTGTGCGCGGGCGCGACGATGCTGCGTCGCACGCTGCGCGGCGTCTTCGTCGAGCAGCTCGCGCTGGCGCTGTGTCTGGCCGGCGCCGCCATGGCCTCCGCCAGCTTCGGCATCGAAACGGAGAACGAAAACGTCGCCGCGACGCTGGTGCTGGTCATCAGTGGCGTGCTGCTCTTTGTCTACCCAGATGCCATCCTCCGCTTCCTGAGCACGTTGGGGGTGGTGGGCGCGGCCGGCTTCCTCGCCTGGCACGTGGTGGGTGGCTTCGCGCTGGACCTGCTGATTCTGGGCTGCGCTGCGCTGATGTACTTCCTCTTCCTGGAGCAGGCCCGGCTGCGACGGGGAACCACGGGCGAGCTGGTGGGGCCGGTGGCCTTCGCGCTGGCGTGCGCCATCCCCGGCGTGCTGCTGGCGCGCGGCATGCGGGACGTGGCCCGGCACCTCTTCGACACTGTCTCCGCGCTCCCGGATGCGGTGCTGACGCTGGGGCTGACGGCCCTGACGCTGTACACGGCGTGGCGGGTGCTGCGTGAGCTGGCGATGGAGCCCACCGGCGTGGCGGGCGCGGCGGTGTTCGCTGCGCTGACGCTGGTGGCCGTGCTCACGCCCCATACACCGGCGGTCATCACCGCAGTGGGCATGCTGGTGCTCGGCTTCCACCGGCGCAGCAGCGTGCTGCTGGGGCTGGCGGTGGCGTACCTGCTCGCGTCCGGCAGTTGGTACTACTACGACCTGGGCCTCACGCTGCTGGCCAAGTCGCTGGCGTTGATGGGCAGCGGCCTGGTGTTCCTGGGCCTGCGTTCGTTCCTGCTGCGGCGCTTCCCCGCCCCGGCGTCGGAGGTGCGGTGATGGTGCGCACGGCGGTCATCTTCGGCGGGCTGGCCTTCGCGCTGCTCGTCCCCGCGGGGCTCGTCGTCCAGAAGGAGCACGTACTGCGCTCGGGCACGCCGGTGCTGCTGGAGCTGGCCCCCGTCGACCCGCGCTCGCTGATTCAGGGCGACTACATGGTGCTGGACTACGCCATCAGCCGTGAGCGGGACGCGAATCCCGTCACCACCGCCAAGGACGGGAACATGGTGCTGCGGCTGGACGCGAATGGCGTGGGCTCCTTCGTGCGCTTCGACACGCCCGACACCCCGCTGGCGCCCGGCGAGCTCAAGCTCCGGTACCGCCTGCGCAAGGAGCGCTTCCGCCTGGGCGCGGAGGCCTTCTTCTTCCAGGAAGGTCACGCCGACCGCTACGAGGGCGCCCGCTACGGCGAGCTGCGCGTGGCGGACAGCGGCTCCAGCGTGCTGGTGGGCCTGAGGGACGCGCAGCGCCAGCCTCTGGGCCGCTGACGCCCCGCTGTCCCACGCCGTTCTCCTTCCCCACACTCGGAGCAAGTCGAGAAAAGGCCGGGGCTTGCTCTCCGCCGGCCTTTGGTGCATCATCTATTTTGATTTCGATACTCAAAATCAAAATCAAGGATAGCAACGATGCCCGGTCAGGGATGCGGCAAGACGGTACTGGCGCGAGGTCCATGCGCGGAAGTGACGCAGTGCTCGTGCGGGCACATCCACCTGGCCATGGGGCCGGTGACGATTCGCGTGGAGGAGGAGGTCCTCCGCGCCATCGGGATGACGCTGGCGGAGGCGCTCCAGCAACTGGGAACACCGCTGGAGTCCCTGGCGAACGAGGACACCGGGCCCCTGGCGATGAGCACGCTGGCCGGTGGCGGGTGGAAGCAGTGAGCGCCACCGGCACGTTGCGGCTGCCGCGGACGGATGTGTCCGCGCGTGTGAAGCGGCTGGTGGAGCCCCAGCTCCCGGCGTCCCCGCAGCAGCCCCAGGCCACCACCCCGGCGCCCCTGTCCGTGCTGCTGGCGGAAGGCACAGCGAAGCTGGCCGAGCAGGCGGAGCGCTCGCTGTTCATCCAGTCCCTCTTCCTCGACGCGTGGGAGGGCGGCATCTATGGCCAGTACGTCCGGGCGCAGCACTACGTGAGCCACCTGCGGCAGCTCCACACGCTCTACGCGGCGTTCGAAGCGGCGCTGCCCCACGTCATGGGCACCACTCTCACCACCGCGCTGCTGCTACCCGAGCTGCGGCTGGCCTCCGCGCTGGAAGCGGACCTGACGTACTTCTGCGGCGAGTCCCGGGCGGACACCTTCGCCTGCGTGGAGACGCGGCTGCACGCCGAGCGCATCCGGGAGGTGGCCGAGGACGCCCCTCACCTGCTGGTGGCGCACGCCTACGCGCGCTGCGTGCTGGACGTCTTCAGCGGGCACCGCCGGGCGCGGCGAATCACGGACGCCTTCGAGTTGGCGGAAGGCCAGGGCACCACCTTCTACGGCACGGTGCCCGAGGCCGGGCTGGCGGCCTTCCGCGTCCGCATCCACTCACGCCTCGACGGACTGGAGCTGGACGAGGACGAGGCGCGAGAGGTGGTGCAGGAAGCGCGCATGGCCTTCCGGCTCCACGCGCTCGTGTGTGACGAGCTGGCCCGGGGCGCCACGGGCATCGCCGCGGGCCCCCACGCCGACGCCCGGTAGCGTCCCGGGCGCCGCGACTCAGACGGCTTCGACCTCCGACAGCAAGTCGGAGAAGGGCGAGCCCTCCTCACCCAGCGCCCTGTAGAGCGAGTCCACCTTCTCCAGCTCGCGCTTGAGCGCCTTGTGGTGGTTGCGGTTCTTCACCAGGCTCTCGCGGCCCAGCAGCTTGAAGCCCTCGTCCCGCCCCACCTGGCGGATGGCGAACCCCAACACCATGCCGCGGAAGGCATCGGCCAGGTCCAAATCCAACGGGGCATTGCGGCGGCGCGCCTCGGCGACGAAGGCCTGCGCGGCCGCGCGCAGCGCTTCCGGCAGCGGCCGAGCTCCCGGGGCCTGCTCATAGTCGAGCGCCCGAGCGACATGCTTCTCGTGCAGCACCAGCTCGCCCGAGGCGTCCGCGTGCTCCACCATGGCCAGCGTGTAGGCGCGGCGGACGATGTTGTCGAGCTGCCGCAGGTTGCCCGGCCAGGGGCTCCCCACCAGCAGCCGCTCCGCCTCCTTCATCAGCCGGGCGTGGCCGTCCGGCGAGCGCTCGCGGTGCCGGCGGTTCACCATGTACTGCGCCCACAGGGGGATTTCGTCCTGGCGCTCCTGCAGGGCCGGCATGCGCACCGGCAACACGTTGACGCGGTAGTAGAGGTCCTCGCGGAAGCGGCCAGCGCGGACCTCCGCGTGCAGGTCCGCGTTGGTGCCGATGATGAAGCGCACGTCCGCCTGCCGCTCACCGGTGCCCTCGCCCAGCGGCCGGTAGCTGCGCGACTCCAGCAGGTGCAGCAGCCCCGCCTGGGCCTTGAGCGACAGCTTGTCGATTTCATCGATGAACAGCGTGCCGCCCTCCGCGCGGGCCACGCTGCCGGGGGCATCTCGCACCGCGCCGGTGAAGGCGCCCTTCTTCCAGCCGAAGAGCTCCGCCATCTGGAGGTCTTCCGGCACCGTCACCAGGTCCAGCGTCTCGAAGGGCTTGCCGCGGCGGTTGGAGCGCTCGTGGCACCAGCGCGCCAGCCGTGACTTGCCCGCGCCCGTGGCGCCGCTGATGAGGATGGTCTCATCCTGCAGCGCGAAGACGCGGAGAATGGGCAGCAGCTCCGCCATGGAGCGCCCCACCACCGGGAGGAACTCATCCACCTCCGGCCGGGCCACGGGCCGCTGCGGCAGCCGGGCCAGGTACGGCGCCGCCACGTCCGCCAGCAGTTGGAGCCGGTCCCCCGCCTCCAGCCAGACGAAGTCCTGCCCCATCGCGGCCAGGCAGTCCGCCTCCAGCGAAATCATGCCCTCGATGTCCCCACCCGGCGTGCGCAGCGGAAGCACGCAGACGTGTGTCGCATGACGGCCCAGGAAGCGCTGCCGGCTCTCATGGCTGTTGAAGCCCGCCAGGCTCGGGTCTCCCGTCACGGGGGCGTTGGGCGCATGGGGCTGCACCGTCCCGACATTCACGTCGATGGAGACCGCGCACCGGTGCTCCACCACCGCGCGCCAGGCCGTGGCGGAGGTGAAGAAGGGCGTGCCTACACTGGCATCCGTAATCTCCGCAGCCCCTACCTCCAGTGCGGCCAGACTGCGGTAGGCCTCGCCGGGGCGGAGGTGGACGATGCCGCGCAACACCCGGCCCCGGGCTGCGTACCGACTGGACGCAACGGCCTCCTGGGCGACGGCCTGCAGCCGCCGGAGCGTTGCGGCAGCCGCGGCCTCGAAGTCCTTGGCTCCCCGCAAATCCGTGAGGAGTTGCGCCATCTCGTCTTGCATCCACTCGCCTCCGTCCAATGCCCTCCGACAGGCTCTGTCAGGAACCACATCAGGGGGACGGAGTGTAGCGGAGATGAAGAACGCGGAAGGAGCGGCCCCTCCTTCCGCGTTCCCGAAACTCCGATACTGCGGGGCAGCCCGGTTTCCCGAAGCGCCACGGCAAAACGACATGCGCGTCCCGTGCCAGACGCGACATTCGTGTGATTCCAGGGGGATGGGTGAACGCGGCCACCACGAGGGGCCTGTTTTGCGTTCCAGCAGGACGCGCCTGCGTCCCATCAGAACGCAGGCCGCCCAGAATTCACCGAGAGTACCTCTACAATCCTCTCAAAACGCCCTCATCGTGAAATCTTGCGCGATTTCAGGGGCGTCGAGGCCCTCTTGGGCGCTTTCCGCGCGGACGCACGCCCAGGCTCGGCAGGGTCCACGGACGGAGACTCGGGGTCCGGCTGGAGGACGAAGACGCGGTCCAACCGGAGGCTGCCCCGCTCCACAGGTGCGTTGATGTCGTAGTCGAAGGTGTACCCGGCCAGCACCCGCATGCCCGCGTCGCGGAACAGCTTCGCCGCCTGGGCATTGCTGTACGTGCGGAAGTACCACTGGGTCTCGATGAGCCAGTCCTTGTCCGGCCCGGTGACGCGCAGGCGGTTGCGCATGGGCGAGCGCCGCGCCCGCTGCTCCGGAAGGCCCTCGTTCGTGTTGCAGACGACGCGGTCCTCCCCCACCTGCCCCACCCAGCGCTCGTGTTCAGGCCGGGCGCGCGCGTAGTCCGTGAGGTGGAAGCCGAGCACGTAGATGCCGCCCGGCTTCAAGAGCCGCCGCGTCCCCAGCAGGTGCTGGCGCGCCGCGGCCTCACTGTCCAGGTAGCGGAAGGTCGACACCAGGCAGTGCGCCAGGTCCACCTGCCCCTCCAGCGACGGGTCGGCGAAGGACTCCATGCGTGACGGCCCCAGCTTCACGCGCCGCCGCTGCGCCGGCGTCAGGCGCTTTCGCGCATGGGCCAGCATCGCCTCGGAGATGTCATAGCCCACCACCCGCAGGCCCCGGCTCGATGCCTCCTCGACGAGCCGACCCGCGCCGCAGGCGGGCTCGAGCCACAGCTTGCCGCCCGTGCCGAAGCGCTCGCTGAGCGTCTGGAGGAAGTCCACCTCGCGCACGGTGTCCGTGCCGAAGATGGCTTCGTAGTACTGCGGGTGTTCGTACCAGTCGGTGCGTTTTTCCATGAAGGGCGCTCAGTGGCCGGGGTGCTCGGGGTGCCCCATCAGCCGCGCGAGCAGGAACATCAGCAGCAGGCCCGCGAAGAGCGCCAGCACGTTGCGGCCCGGCTGGTCCTTGCCGTGCCGGTGCACGTGCGGCAGCAGGTCCGACACGGCGATGTAGAGGAACGTGCCCGCGGAGAAAGCCAGGGCCTTGGCCGCGAGGCTTTCGAACTGCAGCATCGCGTCGAAGAGGAAGTAGAGCAGCGCGCCGGCCGGCACCATCATCCCGTACAGCGTGGACAGCGACAGGATGGAGGCCTTCGAGCGCCCCTCCGTCTTGAGGATGGAAGCCAGCGACAGCGCGGAGGGCACCTTGTGCGCGACGATGGCCAGCAACGCCATGCCCCCCACGCCCTCCTCCACCGCCGACCCCAGGGCAATCCCGTCGAACAATGTGTGCGTGGACAGCCCCAGGAAGGCGGTGAGCCCCAGCACGTGGCCCGGATGCACCGAGTGCCCGGTGCCCGCCATGGTGTCTCCGTGGGAGATGTCCTCGCCCGCGTGCGCGACGAGGTAGCGCTCCAGCACCAACAGGAAGGCGAAGCCCGCGGGCACCAGGGCGAAGGCCCACCATCCGCCACCCAGATACGCCTCCGGCAGCATGTGGAAGAAGGCGGCGCCCAGCATCACGCCCGCGGCGAAAGCCAGGAAGCGCACCAGATGGGTGGGTCGGTCGTTCAAGACGACGACCACAGCGCCAGCCAGCGCGCCGAGGACGATGATGAGGGAATACAGGGCCACCGTGGCCAGGACCGGCGACATGGGGCGCGCACCCTACATCAAAAAACCAAATCAGTAGCGCCGGAGCACCAACAACTCCACTCGGCCCGGTTTCACCTCCACCGGATGCTCCGTCACCTGCCCCCAGCTCGTCACACGCACGGTGTGATTCCCCGCGGGCACGCGGAAGCGCGCCACCTGGAACTCCGCGGGCAGGGAGAGCCAGGAACGCAGGTCTGGCGCATTCATCGCGTTGAGGACGAGGAAGGTCAGCACGCCCAGCTCATCGCTCTTCGTCAGCGCGCCCACGCCCGCCGCCACGCCCGCCTTCACGGCCACGCCCGCGAGCTGCTTCGCCAACATGCGGCCAATCCGGTCATTCAGGTGGACCACGGCCACGTCCGCCAGCGACGTCACCGTCACCGCCTGCTGGGACTGGCTCTCCAGGGCGACACTCACGGGCGGCGCGAGCCCCCGGTTCCGGTAGGTGGGGACTTCAATCAGGTCGCCACCGCCGCCCGGGTCCCTGGAGCCGCGCTGCTTCTCGGGAGACAGCCCCGCCTCCACCACGACGACGAGCTGCCCTTCGTCCGGCGCCAGCGGCGCGTGCGGGACGTCCGGGTACTTCGCCAGCAGCTCCGCGTACATGTCGTCGCGGCCCACCTTCTGCGCCAGCCGCAGCAGGGGCTCGGCCAGCGCGTCCTTGCGGGGCGCGATTTCATAGGCCTTCGCGTAGTCGATGTAGGCCGAGTCCCAGTCCCGCTGGTCCTCCCGGATGACGCCGCCCAGGTAGCGGGCAATCGCGAGCTGCTCGTAGGGCTTCTTCTCCTCGGCGATCATCTTCTCCAGGCGCTCGTTGACCTGGCGGACCTCCACCATGGCGGCTTCGTCGTCGCCCAGCTCCGCGTAGTTGAGCGCCTGGAGGACGGAAATCATCAGCTTCTCGAAGTCCTCCCCGCGGTAGGTGCGCTGACGCTCGTTGGTGACGAGCGTCTTCGCCTCCTCACTGACGGAGACACTGTCGATCTGCTCGCTGAGCCGCTCCGCCTCCTCGAGCACGGCGTTGCTCTCCGCCCACTGCCCGGCGGCGTGCAACACCATGCCCTTGTCCATCAACACCAGCAGGCGGTCCTGCTCGGGCCCTTCCTTCGCCGCGGCCTCCAGCGTGGACAGCGCGCGCGAATAGTCCCCGGACTGGTATGCGGACCGCACGCCCCGGGTGCGTGCCACATAATCACCCGCGCAGCCCGACGACAGGAGGAGCACGCTCGCGAGCGCGAGCGCGCCCCACCCGCTCAGGCGGACCGGGCTGCGGGAGTGGATGGACATGGAAGAATGCGCCCGTTACCAGCTCACGCCGCGCTTCTCGAACTTCTTGCGGATCTGCTTCTCGTCCGTCCACTCGATGAGGCCGGTCCGCACGTTGCTGAGCTTCGCGGTCATCTTGTAATAGACGAGCTTGTCCCGGCCGACCTCCTGGATGATGGAGGCGAGGTCGCCCGTCATCAGGAAGTCCACCGACGTCTGCTGACCCGGGCCCTTGGCGGTGTTCGGGTCGACGTAGCCGGACTGCTGGTACTCGTACTCCTCCGCGATGTCCTGGCGCGCCTGCTGGTCCACCAGGGCGAAGCGGCCCGTCTGCGCCAGCGCCGTCTGAATCTTGTCGCCCAGCGAGCGCATGTCGATGTGCTCGGAGGTGCTGTTCTTCAGCTTGCCCACCAGGACGATGGGCAGCGAGCCATCCGGCCGGGGCTGGGCGAAGCGCGGCGAGGTGGCGAGCGACTCCGCCATCTTCTTCGCGATGAGCTGCAGGTCGTTCTCGTTGAAGCGGTCCGACAGCATCTCGATGGTGTTCGGGTCCTCGTACGTGCCACGCGTGAAGGCGCGCGGGCCCGTGCAGGCGGACAGCGAAGCGGCGAGACAGGCGGACAGAAGCAGGCGGCGGGTGTTCATGGTGCGGGTCACTCCTAGTTCCATTCGCATTCGAAGCGGCTGCCTTCGAAGTTCCACTTGTAGGCGAGCACCGCGTCGCGGCGGTACCCAGCCGTCAGGCGGCAGACGTTCTGCAGCGACGCACGAGGGTAGTCGAAGGTGTAGCGCTGCGACCGCGACAGCTCCTGCGCGGTGAGCTGGGACGGATGCGTGAGCGTGGGGCTGGCGCTGGCGACCACCAGCACGTTGTGCTTGCCATAGGTGCGCAGCGGCACCTGGCCCGCCAACTGGACGCGGCGCACGGTACGCGCGACGAGGATGTCACTGCGGTCCACCGTCGTCTCGTGGCTGTTGCGGCGGCGCAGCAGCTCCGGGATGTTGGCAGTGAAGACGCGGGTGATGTCGCCATCGTCCACGAAGAAGTAGAGGAACGCCTCGCGCGCGGTGCGGCTCTCACCGGTGAAGTCCAACGTCACCAGCAGGTTCAACCCGCGGTTGGGCGCCAGGCCGTGCCGGGACACCGCGGCCAGCACGTCCTTGTCCACGCCTGCCTTCTTGAGCCGGATGAGGCCGTCCGCGCTGGCGTCGCAGGCGCAGCGGCGCTCTTCAATCATCTTCACGAGCTGGGCGGGCTCGAAGCCAGCCTGGGACAGCTTCGTCAGCTCCTCGTCGGTGAGGGGGAGCTGGTCGGAGCGCTCGTAGATGCGCGGGAGCTGGTTGGGGTCCCACTGGATGATGTTGTAGGTCTGCACGTCTCCGGACGGAAACGGCAGGTTCACCTGCGGGCTTCCCCGGCCGGAAACAGAGACGGGCGCCTGGCTGGAGGTCAACGCCAGCGTGGCGGCAAGCAGCTGGGCAATCATGTCGAAACCTCCTTGCTAGAACTTGTAGCCCACGGACATGCCCAGCCGGTGCGTGACGCCGCCACCGCCAATGGGGATGTCCGGGGTGTAGTTGAGGGCCATGAGGATGTTCTCGCGGTCGCCCAGGAGGATTTCGGCACCCAGCTGCGGGGAGATGCCGAAGCGCAGGCCCTCTCCCTCCGGGATGACGATGGCGCCGGCCTTCAGGCCCGCGGTGAACACCAGCGGCCAGCCCCAGGTCCGGAAGCGCGGGCCCACCATGCCGACGAAGCGGCCCCCGTCGAACACGTAGGCACCACTCACGTCCAGCTGGTACCAGTCCGCACCCCACAGCGACAGCGTGGCGCCCACGAACAGCGGCGGGCCTTCCGGCGCGCCCCGAGGCGGCTTGCGGGAGTTGATGGCCGCGCCCCAGTCGAGCTGGAGCGACACGCTCCGGCCTCCGGGGCCGCTGTAGCCACCCTTGCCGTACTCGGACTCCTCTGGACCGTCCGTGCGGCCTCCGGATTGGGCACTGGCGGTCAGCGGCACGGTGGCGGCCACCATCGCAAGGGCCCCACACAACCTGACATGACGCATCATCTCGAAGACTCCCCCGGGCGGTAGGTGCGAATTTCCAGCGCTATGACGGCGCGGCGCGCCGACTATTCAAAACCCCATGCCCCCAGGCAAGGGCTCACTGCGCCTGGGGGGCAGCCCGCCTTCACGCCCGAGGCGGCGCGGGCGGCAACTCAGGGGAAGCGGACAGCCGCGTCGGGTCCAGCTCGGGCGGCGGGAAGGGACGCGCCTCCGTGCGAGTGACGGGCAGCCACAGCGGGTGGGCGCGAAGGAAGGCGACCAGCTTCTCGCGCACCAGGGCCCGCAGGTCGAAGAGCTTGCTGAAGTCCGACACGCTGACCAGCGCGCGCACCGTGAGGGTCCGGTCCAGCACGTCCAGGACGACCACCGTCGCCACGCGGCCGTCCCACAAGGCCTTGCCCTCGTTCTCCAGGATGCGGCGCAGCTCCGCGCGCAGCGCGTCGATGTCTGTCTGGAAGTCCACCTGGAGAATGACGGGCCCCAGCATCTCCGGGTTCCCCTTGCTCCAGTTCTGGAAGGGCTTGTCCAGGAACTGGACGATGGGGATGACCAGCCGGCGCTGGTCCCACGTCCGCAGCACCACGTAGGTGAGCGTGATTTTCTCCACCGTGCCCCACTCGCCCTCGGTGATGAGGGTGTCGCCAATGCTGATGGGCTGGGTGATGGAGAGCTGGATGCCGGCCAGCAGCGTACCAATGGACTTCTGCGCCGCGAGACCGAGCACCAGGCCGGCGATACCGGCGGAGGCCAGCAGTGACACTCCGACGTTGCGCACCACCTCGAACTGGATGAGCAGCAGCGCCGCGGCGATGACGTAGGTGGCCACCTCGAAGATGGCGCGGAGCACCACCAACTGCGTGCTCACGCTGCGCGCCCGGGCCGCGTCCTTCATCTCCGACGACACGCGGCTCTGCACGAAGGCGACGGAGACGTGGAGGATGCGCAGCACGGCCCAGGCCAGCGCCACGACGCTCAACGAATAGCCGATCCGGATGAACACGCCCTGCGCCGGACGCGGCAGCCGCAAGAGCAGCGTGCCCACCACCAGCAGCGCGGAGAAGGTGAGCAGCTTCAGCGGCCCCTTCCCCGAGGAGACCACATTCTCCTCCCAGGTGAACCGGGTCCACCGCGCCACACGGCGGGCGAAGGCCAGGACCAGGCGCTCCAGCAGCACCGCCAGCCCCAGGCTGCCCAACACCGTCACCAGCAGCCCCAGCCACTGCCAGGGCTCCAGTCCCAGCACCGTGTCACTGAAGAAGAAGGCCGGCAGGAGGCCCACCAGCCGGGGACCATACTCCGCGAAGAGCGGGTCCACCTGCCGCACCGTGGACTCGCTGAAGACCCAGACCAGTTCCCCCTCGGTAGAAGAGACCCGCTGGACGCGGACGGGGACGTTGTTCCCCTGCAACGGAATGGTGCCCAACTGATCGTAGCGCGCGTCGGCCGGGTCGCCCTCCTGCTCCTTGCTCAGCGAGCTCACGTCCACGGGCAGCTTGCGGTCCAGCACGAACTTGAGCGCGCGGGCCAACTGGAAGCCCCGCTCCGCCTGCTGGGCGCGGGGGATGTAGTCCAGGTCCAGGTAGTGCGCCGCCAGGGCGTAGTCACCCCGGTGCGCGGCGGCCAGAAAGCCCTGCACGGTGGCCTGCGGCGTCTTCCGGTCCACCGAAGGGGGCGGCGGGTTGAGGCCCGCGTTGAGCGCGGCGGCAGGAAGGCTCCACAGCAGCCCCAGTCCCAGGACGAGTGCTCTCAGGGTCCATCTGTCACGGTGCATCATGGCTGACTTCCATATCCCTTTTCGGATGTCTCACTGGAAAGAAGTCGTCCCCGGAGACCCGGCGGGCGAGCGTGCGGCGGTGGACATCCGAAATCAGGGAAACACCGGCCCCGGGAGCGCACGGGAAAGCGTTGGTGCGGCGCGTGGGGGTAGGATAGATAAAGGAGTGAAGGAAGGTCGCCGTGTCCGAGAAGCGAAGAATCCTCCTGATTGATGACAGCGAGATTACGCTCGCGATGGAGAAGGCCGTGCTCGAAGCGCGCGGCTACGAGGTCATCGCCACCTCCACGCTCATGGAGTTCGAGAAGACGCTGCAGACCTGGCGCCCGGACCTCATCCTCACCGACATCCACATGCCCGAAGCCAAGGGCACGGATATCTGTCGCACGCTCAAGAACGAGTACGGCACGCAGGACATCCCCATCGTCCTCTTCTCCAGCCTCCCGGACGACGAGCTGTCCAAGCTGGCCGAACAGGTGGGGGCAGACGGCTCCCTGTCCAAGGTGAACGGACTGGAAGCCATGGGTGAGAAGATCGACGAACTGGTGCAGAGCATCCTCTGGTGAATCCCATGCGTGCCTTCCTCGCCGCGGCCCTGCTGGCCGCGTCGCTCGCTGGCTGTGCACGCAAGGACCCGCCCCCCAAGCCCGCGGAAGCAGACGCTTCGGCTTCGTCGGCCACCGCCGCCGCGAAGCCCGCCGTGGCAGCAAGCCAGGGCTCGGGCGCCATCCTCTTCTTCTCCGCCGACACGCGTGGCTACCTGGGCCCGTGCGGCTGTAGCGAGAACATGCGGGGCGGCATTGCCCGCGCCGCCGCGCAGGTGCAGTCGGCGCGCAAGGGCTCGCTGCCCGTCCTCTATGTGGATGGCGGCAACAGCCTCTTCGGCGAGCAGCGGCTCAAGCCAGGACAAGTGCCCCAGGAGGAGCGCAAGGCCAAGGCGCTCGCGGACGCCATGCGGCACATGGGCCTGGCGGTGCGCGCCACCGGCCCGCTGGACGACACACAGGGCGTGGAGTTCCGCAAGGGCCTGGGGCTGCCTGAGCTGGCGCCGGGTGCGGTGAAGCTGCTGCCCGCGGGCGAACGGAAGGTGGGCGTGGTGGCGGCGACCACGGCCGCGCAGCTCGCGGAGGCCAGCGCCCAGGCCCGCGCGCAGGGAGCGGACTTCGTGGTGGGCCTGCTGGACGTCACGCTGGACGTGGCCCAGCAGGCGGTGGAGCAGCCGAACCTGAAGGCCGACGTGGTGGTGGCCACCCGCACCGCCACCGAGTTCAGCGGCGAGGAGAACCGGCTCGTGCGTTCCGCGGTGCCGGTGGTGGCGCTGCAGAGCAAGGGACGCTCGCTGCTGCGCGTGGACCTGGCCTATGCACCCCAGGCGGGCCCCTTTGCGTTGCAGAAGGGGCAGGATGACCTGGAGCGTGAGGCCGCCGCCCTGGAGCAGCGCACGGCGCTGCTGGACAAGGACATCAACCTCCCCGGCACGGACCCGAAGCTCAAGGCGCTCAAGCAGGGCAAGCGCGACGAACTGGTGGCGCGCCGGCAGGCCCTGCTGGACGCTCCGCCCGTCACCAACGACGGCGTCAACGCCTTCACGCTGCGCTTCGTGCCCCTCGAGTCCAGCCTTCCCTCCGACGCGGAGGCGGTCGCGCTGGTGTCCGCCTATGACGCGGACGTGGGGAAGATGAACCTCGCCTGGGCGAAGGCGCATGGACAGGACTGCCCCCCTCCGGCGCCGGGCCGCGCGGGCTTCGTGGGCAACGAGCCCTGCCGCACCTGCCATGAGGACGCCTTCCCCGTCTGGGAGAAGTCCAAGCACCACCTCGCCTGGGAGACGCTGGAACAGGTGGGCAAGCAGTTCCACCTCAACTGCGTGGGGTGCCACGTCACCGGCTGGGAGCAGCCCGGCGGCGTCTGCCGGCTGGACAAGGTGGCGGGCCGCGAGGACGTGGGCTGTGAGAGCTGCCACGGTCCGGGCTCGGAGCACGCGGATGCGCCTGGCACCCACAACATCATCGCCTCGCCGGGCGAGAGCGTGTGCGTCACCTGTCACAACCCGGAGAACTCGCCTCACTTCGATTTCGCGACGTACCTGCCGCGCATCGTGGGGCCGGGACACGGGAAGCCCTAGTCATCCAGGAATCCAGGGCCTCGCCTGGGCGGTTGCTCCTACCCGGCGTCCAAACAAGACGCGCATGGCGCGACTCCTTGTTTGACTGTCAAGGAAAAGGGCGATTACTTCCCGCTTTCGCCCGCCTCCGGGCGCCCGTTCCCGCGACTGTATGCCGCCTCTACCTCTGCTCCTGCTCGCCCTGGCCTCAGCCCCTGCCTCGGGGCTCACCCCACCGCCCGTGGGGCCCGTTCCTGCCAAGGCTCAGGTGGTGGAATCCGAGGGTGCGCAGGCACCCGCAGCGCAGGCACCGGCCGAGAAGGCACCCACGGCCGAGAAGGCACCCACGGCCGCCACGGAACCTGGCGCCGCGGATACCGCGACCGATGATGTCGATGAGCCCGCTTTGGAGCCGCTGGAGCCCGGCACGCCGATGGTGGCCGAGGACGCCTCCGAGCAAGGCGAGGCCACGCGCGACGCGGTTGAGTCCGAGTCCGCCGAGTTGGAGGAACTGCGCGCACTGGAAGGCGCTGCGCTGGACCCGGCGTCGCGCTCCACCGCGGAGGTGATGCAGTCGCTGCGACGGCTCGGGCTCGCCAACCCGCTGCGGATGCGCATGCTGGACGCGCTCGACGAGCACACCTTCCGCGAGGACGAAGAGCTGCCGGAGATTCCGCTCATCACGGACCTGGCGACCTTCGACGTGGCGCAGATTCAGGACCGCTACGACATCCCAGTGGAGATGCAGCCGCTGGTGGCCCAGTACGTCCAGTTCTTCCAGGGGCCCGGGCGACGCTGGTTCCGCAAGTGGATGTCGCGCGCGGCCCGGTACGTGCCGGTGATGCACCCCATCCTGGAGCAGTACGGCCTGCCGAAGGACACGGTGTACCTGGCGATGATTGAGAGCGGCTTCTCGGCGCATGCCTATTCGTGGGCGCACGCGGCGGGGCCGTGGCAGTTCATCTCCAGCACTGGCAAGCAGTACGGGCTGAAGCAGGACTTCTGGGTGGACGAGCGGCGGGACCCCATCAAGGCCACCCACGCCGCGGCGTCATACCTGAAGGACCTCAAGCGCGAGCTGGGGCACTGGTACCTGGCGTGGGCCGGCTACAACACCGGCTCCGGACGCGTCCGGCGGATGGTGGAGCGGCACGGGACGACGAACTTCTGGCTCCTGTCCGAGGAGCGCGGCCTGGCGAAGGAGACGAAGCACTACGTGCCCAAGCTGATTGCCGCGGCGCTGGTGGCCAAGCACCCGGCGGCGTTCGGCTTCAACGAGAACGAGTTCGACCCCGAGCCCGTGCTCGACTTCGACGAGGTGCAGCTCACCGACGCGGCGGACCTGGACGTCGTCGCCCGCGCGGCCGGCGTGCCCGTCAAGGTGGTGCAGGACCTCAACCCCGAGCTGAAGCGCTGGTGCACCCCGCCGGCGACGGCCAAGAAGCCCTACACGCTCCGGCTTCCCAAGGGGGCAGGGACGCAGTTCGCGGACAACTACAAGCGCATCAGCCCCGCGGAGCGGCTCACCTTCCGCATCCACAAGGTGAAGCGCGGCGACACCCTGTCCCAGATCGCTGAGACGTACGGCACGGCGTCCGAGGCCATCCTCCAGATGAACCAGCTGAAGTCGGCCCGGACGTTGCGCGTGGGCGGAGAGCTGGTGATTCCGATTCCCGCCGGCAAGAGCTCGGGCGGCGCGCTGGCGACGAAGGTGGCGCAGGCCCGCCGCAGCGGCGTGGTGGTGCGGCCCGAGGACGAGGTACCGGCGGGCACGCCCAAAGGCCCGGTGGCCGCGGGCCCCGTGAAGAAGGAGACCATCAACGGGCGCACGCGCGTGACCTACGGCGTGATGTCCGGCGACAGCCTCTGGGTGATTGCGAACAAGTTCAACGTGTCGGTGGACTCGCTGAAGCAGTGGAACAACCTCAAGCGGCGCAACCCGACGCTCCAGGTGGGCTCCACGCTGTTCATCTGGCCCGATGGCAACACAGCCACCGCCAGCGTGCAGGAGCGCGGCGGCACGGTGCTGGCGAAGCACTCGGTGAGCGTCGCCAAGCCCGCGGGCAAGGCCGGCAAGGTCCACACGCTGGCCGAGGGCGAGACGCTCTGGTCCGTCGCGCAGCGCTACGGCGTCAGCGTGGACGACATCATGCGGTGGAACAAGATCAAGGACAACCGCACCATTCCCACGGGGAAGGTGCTGCTCCTCAGCGCGCCGTAGTCTCCGGCGCGTACACGGTGAAGGCGAGCTCCGCACCCACGCTGGCGAGCTGCCGGACGACGAGTTCCGGCACGGGGAAGGCGCTCGAATGGGGCTCCAGCCCCACATGAATCCCGATATCGAAGCGCCGCTGGGTACAACCGTCCCACGCCGCGCGCGCCTCTTCGGGAAGGGCCTGGATGAGCCCCACGAACTCCATCAGCGCAGACTCCACGCTCGTCGGCCAGGAAGACAGCTCCAGACAGGCGAAGTGGGGCTCCTCGTGAAGCGCGAACGCGCCCGGAGCCAGCGCGCGAACCAGGCCCTCAAGCCGGTGCGGGCTTCGGATTTCGAGGTCCACATTCAGGAACGTCGTGGCGGAAGGTGCGATCCTCAAAGGCAGACCTCGCGTGGTTGCGTCGGGCGAGCGATTTGCACTGAGGCCGGGGATGACCTCATCCATCTCGCCACCCGAGCCACGTATCTCGTTCCTTCCGCCTGACGTCCCGGACGCGGTATCAACACCCGCCCTCGGGAAGACGGCACGCAGTCCCAAGCCCGCCTCCCGTGTCACCGTCGACCAAGGTCCTCAGCCCTCGCTGGATGCACGTCCACGGTCCGGGACGCCCTTGCCTCCGGAAGGCGTGGACCGGCCCGCGCGCACTCCAGCGCCCCCTGACAACGCGCGCTTCATCGGACTGCCCCAACTGGCGGACGTCGCGTCAGGGGCCCAGGTCCTCGGCCCCGGCAGCCAGGGCGAGGGCCTCCGCGCCGTACAGGCCGCCCTGCTCGACATGGGCTTCGCCCTGCACGGCGGCGCGGACGGACGCCACGGCCCGCACACCACCCGCGCCCTGCGCAACTTCCAGGTCCACGCCTCGCGCACCTTCCCCGCCGTCCTCCCCACGGGCGCGCTGGATGCCGCCACGCTGCGCGCGCTGGATGCACTGGCGCCAGCGCCAGGGACGCGTGGGCAGACACGGGGACTGCCTTCCGCCTTCTTCGACGGACAACAGGTCCGCGTGGTGGTGGCCCTCCGCGAGCACCGGACCTTCCTCTTCGACACCCGTGGACAACTCGTGGACATCTTCCCCAACGCCACGGGCGCCGCGGCCTCCCCTACCCGCACCGGGCTCAAGGTGGTCCGCACGAAGCTGGATCAACTGGCCACCGAAGCGGCCGGCGCACGGCTGTGGAACGACCGCCATGTCTTCGGCGTGCGCATGCTCGACCTCTCCTGGGCGGATGGCCGGCACTCCGGTGAAGAGCTGCACGGAACGAACGCCCCCGCCCTCCTGGGCACGGATGTCTCGCACGGCTGCATCCGCCACTCGAACGAGGCCGTGCGCGTGCTGCACGACGCGCTCTCCGTGGGAGACCGCGTGGCCGTCGTCGAGCACGTGGACGACCCGCACCTGGGCGTACCGCGCCCCGTGGCGTGAGCCCGCGCTTCCCCCGGAAGCGAGCCCCAGGCCGCGAAGCCCCGCGTCAGTTGCCGGGCGCGAAACGGAACAGGCTGGCGGCGAAGTACAGGCTGTTGCGCTGGAAGACGCCTTCGGCCGACGTGCCCTTCTCCAGCTTGTCCTGCACCCGCTTGGGCAGGTTTGCGTAGAGGTCCTGCCCCAGCAACTCCTCGATGCGGTCCACGGGCACGCGGTGCGAATCGAGCAGCGGGAGGATGTCCTCCTTCTTCGACGGCCCGTCCTTCATATTGGGCACGAGGTACGCGTACATCGTGAGGCTGCCGTTCGGCAGCTCGTGGAGGACCGTCTTGAAGTTGTGCGTGGGCACGGCGAGGCGGCGCTCACCCGCCCCCGTCGTCTCCCGCTTTTCAGGAGGCAGCGGCTGTCCCTTGTCATCCAGGTACAGGTTGCCGGTGAGGATGTACGCCTTGCCCCCCAGCGAGTTCACGAGACCGGAGACGCCCTGCTCCAGCGTGCGCCACACCTGCTGGTTGTGGTTGCCGTGTTGGGGGGCGATGTTGGTCATCAGGTGGCTCTCGTTCATCGCCTCCTGCGTGGGCGAGTCCTCCGCCGGCTTCATGTGGCCCCGGTCGAAGCCCGTCCGCGTGTAGTCGGAGTCAGTGACGCCGTTGCGGCCCAGCTCGGGGTCGCGAACGAAGGTGCTCTCCAGCCGGGACACCGTCGCGGGCGTCTCCTGGATGTCCGACGCGGACAGCATGTAGCTCACGACGGTGGGGACGTTCGCCCCCTGGTCCAGCGCCAGGCGCGAGTACTCCTTCACCAGGCTGAGCCCCTCCGAGCCCTGCGCTCCGGCTGGACGCAGCGGGTCCAGCTCTCCGGCCGCTTCGGCCACGCGGCTCTGGAACGCGGCCATCTGCTGGTCCGGCACCCAGCGGGTGTCCGCGTGCTTGCCCGCCTTCGACGCCTGGATGAACGCGTCCAGCTCCTCCGCGCTGAGCTGGCCGTCTCCGTTGCCCCCCAGCAGGTCCGCGCGCCGGGCCACCGTGGCCTGCCAGCCACGCTCGAAGGCGTCCACGCCCACCGCGGAGCCATTTCCCTGCGCGAGCTTCGCGTCCAGCGAGGAGCGCTTCTGCTGAAGCGCGGTGGACGTCAGGTACTGCCCGTCCTCGGGCGCGGCCAGGTAGCTCTCCAGCTCCGCCGCGGACACCTGCCCGTTGCCACCGCGCGTCTTGCTGCCCGCCGCGTCAGCGGCCTGCATCAACCCCACCTGCCAGCTGTCATCCTTCCAGCCGAACTTCTCCTGGAGCTCGTTGATGGGCACCTCACGGGCCGTCGAGCGTCTCCAGCTTCCTCCAGGCGTGGTGACGGAATTGAGGGGCGAAGCGGCCGATGCCGGGCGCGGGGGAACGGCTCGCGTCGTGGTGGGTCGCAGCGTCATCCTGAATGTCCTCGGGGCCGACGAGGTGAGGCACGAGGTGGAGCCCCGTCCCTCATCGTCGGCCGTCCGGCGCACCAAGTTGCGTCACGGCTCCGTTTTCTTACGAAGAAAAAGAATCCGGGGGTCGTTTCGCACCTGGATACCCGCCTAACCCTTCTTTCCAGGGCCTTTCGAAGGGTTCAGGGCCTCGGGACCCGCCTTTTGGAGGGCCTGGACGATTCGGGCCTCGGCCTGGAGCCGCTCCACGTGGTCTGGGGACAGCCCGGCCTCCTCGGCCGACAGCGCCAGGGTGACGAGGAAGGCCTCACTCACGAGCCCCTGAGCGGGCGTCGCGGGAGCCGCGGGCGTGAAGACCTGGGCGCTGAGCACGGCCCCGGTGAAGGTGCGCACCTTCACCTGCCGGACCTCGGTGGCGCCCGCCATGGCGGACTCCAGGCGGGCCAGCGCGTCCCAGGCGTCCGCGGGAACGCGGCGGAGCATGCCGGGGAGCTTGTGGCCCGGCGCATCCACCAGCCGGGCCACCTTCCCGCCCCAGGCCGCCGACGCCACGTCGTAGACGACGTCCACGTCGAGCGCCTCGGCCAGCTCGCCCTCCAGCACGTCGGGAATGGGCGGGAGCCCCGGGAGGCGCTCGTGCGCAATCACCGGGGCCAGGTCGAGGGAGTACGCGAACCAGGAACGCGGAGCAGTGGGGCCAGCAGCCATGTCCCAAGTCTCAACGGGCCGTGCGCCCAGGACAAGCGCCTGGGCGTGAGGCGGCACCGGCTACTGCGACTCCAGCAGCGCCTTCAGCTCGCGCACGCGCCGGGTGATGTAGTCCCGGTCCAGTTGGCGGAAGCCCTCGGGCAGCAGCTCGCGGCTGGTGCACTCCTGCACCGCCACCAGGTTCTGCAGCTCGATTTCCAGCGGGTAGCTGGGGGGCACGAAGTCCGCGAGCACCGCGGCCAGGTCGTCCTTCGTCACCGCCTCGCGGCCCTCCGCCAGCGCGCGGAACTTCGAGCGCACCATGACGGCTTCGATGTCCGCGCCGCTGAAGGCGCGCACGCCCTCCGGAATCAGCGTGGAGAAGGATTCGATGCCTTCCACGGACACGCCCGTCTTCTTGGACATGACCTGGAACAGCTCGTCCCGCTCCGCGTCCGTCTGCGGATAGAAGAGCGCCAGGTGCTCCTCCGCGCGCCCCTGCCGCTTGAGGTCGATGGGCAGCAGGTCCGGCCGCGCCGTCATCAGGAACCAGACAATCTTCCCGCGGTAGAACGTGTTGCCCATGAACGAGGCGATGGAGCCGAACACGCGGCTGCTCGTCCCGGAGTCTCCGCCGGAGTCACGGTTGCCGAGGAACGTATCCGCCTCGTCAATCATCACCGCCACCGGCCACAAGGCCTTGAGCAGGTTGAAAATCTTTTCGAGGTTCGCCTCGGTGACGCCCTGCCACTGGCTGCGGAAGTTGAGGAACTTCACCACGGGGATTCCAATCTCCCCGGCGAAGCAGCTCACCATGAACGTCTTGCCCGTGCCCACGGGGCCCGACAGCAGGTAGCCCATGGGCATGACCTCCAGGCGCCCCTTCTTCAGGGCCCCGGCGGCCTGCCGCAGCATCTGCTTGGCCTTGGCGTGTCCCGCCACGGCGTCCAGCGTGTGCACCGGCTCGATGAACTCCAGCAGGCCGTGGCACTCCGCCTGGATGATTTCGCGCTTCTTCTCCTTGAGCAGCTCGGAGGTGATGCGCACCTCGCGCTCGAGCGCCTCGGTGAGCACGCGGTCCAGGTTGATGCGGGACAAACCCGCCGTCATCTTCGCCAGGCCCGCCAGCGGCACGTCCGACACGGACTGGAGCCGCTTGCCCTCCAGCTTGTAGCGCACGTACTCCAGCCGCTCCTCCTCGGTGGGAAGGGGCAGCTCGATGGGCGCCACGTACGGGTTGCGGCTGATGCGCGGCGACACGTCCGCCAGGTTCTCCGCCAGCAGCACCACGGACACGTCGGACGCGAGGAACTGCGGGTCGTGCGCCCACTTGTCCAACGTGGCCACCACGAAGCGGTCCTCGCTGGAGAGGTGGCTCATCTCTCCGCCGGGAACGAGCGTCTCCGCGAAGTCGACGATGAGCGCCAACGAGCGGCCCTCGCTCAGGCGCATGCGCATGAAGTTCTCCAGAATCTGGAGCGCGCGGCCCGGGTCTCTCGGCATGACCTTGGCGTAGTCGGTGCCGTACATGGCGTCGTAGCCCGCCATGGCCCGCTGCAGGTCCTTCTGCGTCTCCGGCGTCGCGGAGCGGATGCCGGACGACCGGTCATAGAAGATGACGTGGTCCCGGCCGCCGAAGAGCTCCTCGGAGAGGAACGTCTTCAGCGTGCCGAAGCCGCGGCCGCCCTCCTCGAGCTGCAGGGGCTGCAAGTCCCGCACGGCCCCGTACAGCAGGAAGGCGCTGACCGTCTTCGTGTAGTACTTCCGGGCCAACTGCTGGGCCCAGCGAGGAAGATCCGCCAGGGGATCCGCCTTGTTCACCTTGCGCACCTTGCTCACGAACTCCCGCCTCCTCTCGCTCCACCCACAGGGGAGCTGGCGCGCCCGCCCCCTTCGCGGGAAGCGGGCCTTCGGCTAACGGCAGCGCGGCTGCCGCTTGAGGGAAACGCTCGCGGTGGCCGGCTCATTGCCTGGCGCTGCGTCCGGGACGTCCACCTCGGCCTCGTTGTGGCACTTCAGCTTCAGGGTGAGCTGCCGCGCGCTGGGTGGCACCTGGACGACGGCGGGCGTGGTGGCGCCCATGTCCTTGCCGTCCACGAAGATGGTGGCACCGGCCGGCTTGGACTCCACCTTCACCGACACCCGCGTCACCACTGGCTCCAGCTTGAGCGACACCTCCACCGGCCCACCGCCGGATACCGGCACCCGCTTGGACACGGGCTTGTGGCCCGGGGCACTCACCTCCACCACCCACTCCGGCCCGCTGAGGGGCACGTCCTTGATGTAGGCCGCCGACTTGCCCTGCTCGCGCACCACCCGGCCATCCACCTTCACCTCGGCCGTGGCGGGCTCCGTCGTCAGCACCAACGCCGCGGTGCGCACCAGGCTCTCCAGCACCGCCTGCACGGGCGTGACGTCCTTCCCCTCGGCGACCTCCACCGTCTTCGTGAAGGTGTTGTAGCCCTCCGCGCTCACCACCACCATGACCTTGCCGGCGGGCACCTCGCGCAGGAGCGTCGCGCTGCCACCCTCCAGGGGCACCAGTTGCGTGTCCAGGCGCACCTGCACGCGGTTGCGGACCTCCGAGGGCACGCCCTGCAGGTCCACCAGCACGTAGCCCACACCGGGCCCCGACACCGCCCAGCCGATCAGCGCTAGCAGGAGCACGGCGACCGCGCCGATGCCACCGAAGAGCACCTTCCTCGGAATGGGTGCTCGGCCGCCCACGGACGGCGTCGCGCCGGTGGTCCGCTCCGGGGCATCCCCGTCGTCTTCATCGTCATACGCGGGGGCCACCGGCGCGGGCGGAGCCACGGGGGCCATTGGCGGCAACGGGCGGGCCGCGGCCTGCGAGGCGTCGAGCACCTGCACATCCCGCGTCATCCGCGGCAAGCCCCCACCCCGACTCGTCCGGGACGTGGCAGCCGAGGCGGGCGGCGGCGGCGCGTCCGAGGGCGACAGCGTGGGCACGGACATGGACGGCCGCACCACGGGGATGTTCGCGTGCGACAGCCGTGGCGGGCCGACGGGAGGCGACAGGGGCGCGGGCGGCGAAATGACCGCCGTCCTGCCGCTGACGGGCTCGTCGTCCGCGTCGTGACCCGGCGTCGACGGCACCTCCAGCGGGGTGATGGCACGCCCGACGGCGGCCCCCGGCTGCGTGGTGGGCTCTGGCGTGTCCGCGAACTCATGGTCGCTGGAGACGAGCTGCGTCGCCCCGCCCTCGTCCTCGTCGGGAGGAGGCGCGGCGGTGGCGGCCGTCAGCTTCGGCAGCGCGGCCAGCGTGGGCGAGCGGCGCACGCCCCCTGGAGGCACCGTCGGCATGGAGCCCGTCATCCGGGGCTGCGGCGCCACCGGCTGCACCACCGGAACGGGCGCTGGCGGCGGCGCGGAGGGCATGATGGGGCTGTTGAAGGACGCGGCTTCCAGCGCGGCCTGCATGCCTTCGGGCGGCTTGATGTCCGCGTAGTCCAGCAGGCGCTGCTTCTCTCGCTCCACGTCCTCCGCGAACGTGGACTTCATGTACTGCGCCAGGTCCTTGCGGCTGAAGATGGTGTCGCTGGTGATGAGGAAGCGCTGCAGGTCGTCGCCCAGCTCGCTGGCGTACTGGTAGCGCTCGTCCACGTCCTTGGCCAACGCCTTGAGGACGATTCGCTCCAGCGTCTCCGGGATGCGCCGGTTGTACGTGCTGGGCGACGGCACCTCCGCCTTGCGCACCTTCTCCAGCACGCTGAAGTCGCTGTCGCCCACGAAGAGGCGCTCACCGGTCAGCATCTCGTAGAGGCACACGCCAATGGCGAACACGTCCGAGCGCCGGTCCAACGGCAGGCCGCGGATCTGCTCCGGGCTCATGTAGCCGAACTTGCCCTTGAGGATGCCAGCCTGCGTCTTGGTCGCCTTGCCGGCCGCCTTCGCGATGCCGAAGTCGATGACCTTGACCTCGCCCTCATAGGAGATGAGGACGTTCTGCGGCGAGATGTCGCGGTGGACGATGTTCATGTCCCGCCCCATCCCGTCCTTCTTCCGGTGGGCGTAGTCCAGGCCCTCGCACATCTTGGACACGCAGAAGGCCACCAGCGGCACCGGAGCGGGCTCCCCCTTCTTCCGGCACCGGTCGAAGATGGCCCGCATGTCCTTGCCGGGGATGTACTCCATCGAGATGAAGTAGCTGCCGAGGATGTTGCCCAGCTCGTAGATGGACGCGACGTTGGCGTGGGTCAGCTGGACGCTGATCTTCGCCTCGTCGATGAACATCGAGATGAACTCGTCGTCCTCCGCGATGTTGGGGAGGATGCGCTTGATGGCGACGAGCCGCTCAAAGCCGCTCGCGCCGAACTGCTTCCCGCGCCACACCTCCGCCATGCCGCCAATGTTGATGCGGTCCAGAAGGAGGTACTTCCCAAACGGGATGGGCTGCCGCTTCGGTTGAGTGGTCGTCACGTGGGGGAGGGTCCGTTCTCGGCGAGCCTATCGATCGGGGCTCCAAGGGGTCAACCTCGTGAAAGCCCCGCCCAAACTGACCAGGCAGGCAGGCGGCGGATCAGGGCCCGGCCCGAGGAGAACCCGCGTCCGTGTCACCGGCGGGTGACGGTGGGGCAGCAAGGCTGTCGCGGAATGCGGTTCCTGGCTCCGCTTCATCGGTTGGAATGGGGCGAACCAACAGGAAGCGCGCCTCGCCCGCGACGGACACGACGGCCGGCGGGCCGAAGCGCTCCTCCGCGGGGAGGCCCACCATCGTCACCCAGGCGCCCTGCCGCTCTGGCGCCACGCAGTAGAGAATCGTCCCGGCACGCACGCCGGGCGCATCTCGCACAGGCCCCTCGCAGTCCTTTCTGACCTGGAGGGTGTACGCCGGGAGTGACTCCCCTCGCACGAGGTACGGCGGCCGGCCCAGTTCCTCCAGCAGGGACTGGAGGAGGCGCGGGTCATCCGGTACCTCCAGCGCGGAGGTACGTTCCTGCGCCGATTGGTGGAAGCGCTGGAGCGCCATGGACGCGATGTCCGTGGACGTCAGCGGCGTACGGCTCTCCGACAGCACCAGGTCCACGAAAAGCGCACCCACCAGGACGATGGGCAGCAGCCGGTAGCCCTTGAAGCCATCCTCCTTGCGCTGGAGCAGGCCCACGACGAACGCGAGCGCGGCCACCGCGGCCACGGCCAGCACCACGGCGGGCCGTTCCAGGGAGGGCACCGTCATGAAGGCGGACACGTCCGCGGTGCGGGCGCGCACGGCGTCGGAGAGGTCGCCTCCGTAAATCCAGGCGATGGCCATCAAGCTCAGCGCATTGCCAAGCAGCGTCTTGCGAGAAGGAAGTGTCATCCGGCGAGCGTCCGGGCGGGGTCGGTGGCGGCGGCACGGCGACTGGGGAAGTACGCGCCCGCGAGCGCGGCGACGAGCCCCAGGGCGACACCTCCGGCCACCACCGGCCAGGGGAAGGAGAAGAAACTGTCGGGCTTGAAGGGGAAGTTGGGCAGGTAACCCGCCGCCAGGCGGTTGACGCCCAGGGCCAGCAGCAGCGCGGCGATGGTTCCCGCGGCGCCGCCCGCGAGCCCCACCACGGCGGCCTCGGCCAGGACGATGGCGCGGATGTCCGCGCGAGAGGCCCCCACCGCCTGCATGACGCCAATCTCCTTGGCGCGCGCCCGGACGGAGGCGGACAGCGCGTGGGCGATGTTCACCGCAGCGAGGATGCAGATGAGCAGGGACAGCAGCGCCAGCGCGGACGTGGTGAGCGCCACCGCCGCGCCCGAGTTCTCCGCCATCCGGCGCTCCTGGTCATCGATTTCCAGCCCCATGCCCTTCACCGCGTCCACGATGACGGGCACCTGCGACGGGTCCGTGGCCACCAACGTGACACCGGAGTAGTTCTCCGCGTCCACGCCGAACGCGCGGTTGAGGCGGATGGCCGCGTCCAGCGGAATGGTGATGCCGGCCAGCAGCGCCCGGTCCGACGCCCCCACCACCTGCGCCTGCCCGGACTGCGTGGGCCCCGACGCGGACGCCGCGGCCACGTAGGAGCGGTTGAACTCCACCGGGAAGCCGAAGCCCACCAGCATGTTGGCGGAGAGCTGTGGCAGCTTGCGCGCCGGAGCGAACGTCTTGTTGTACAGCTCCAGGAGCCGCGTGGACACGAGCGCCGGAATCGGCTGCCCCTCCCCCGCGTCCTTGAACTCGCCCAGTTGCACGTCGCCCTGCACCAGCGCCGGCTCCACGCCCAGGGCCAGCACCTCCATGCCCATGCGGAGCCGGGTGCCGAAGAAGACGCCGTCGTAGCGCGTCACCGCGGGCACGCGCACGTTCATCTTCCGGTAGGCGGCCTCCACGCCGGGCAGCTCGCGCAGGCGCTCCACCGTGGGCGCGTCCAGCTTGCCTCCGCCCAGCAGCGAGCCCAGCGACACCGCCGGAGGCACCACGTCCACCAGCCGCGCGTCCGTGGGGAAGACCTTCTCCTTGATGACCCGGCCAACGCCCAGGCCCAGGCCCACGAAGAACACCAGCGCGCCCACGCCCATGGCCACGCCGAAGGCGGAGAAGAACGCCCCCTTGCGCTCGCGGGCGAGGCTCAGCCGGACCAGCCGGGACAGTGCGTCCAGCCTCATGGCGCACCTCCCGTGGCCACCTGAAGCCCCGCGCGCTCCTCCACGAGCTGCCCGTCCTTGAGCCGCAGCACGCGCTTGGCCGCCGCGCTCATCCGTTCTTCATGGGTGACGCACAACACGGTGAGCCCTTCGCGGTGCAGCTCCTGGAACAAGGCGATGACGCCCGTACCCGTCGCCGCGTCCAGGTTGCCCGTGGGCTCGTCGCACAGCAGCAGGCGGGGCTTGCCGAACAGGGCGCGGGCAATGGCTACGCGCTGCCGCTCGCCGCCGGACAGGCGCACCGGCGCGCGGTCCTTCTTCGCGCCCAGGCCCACGCGCTCCAGCAGCGCCTCCGCGCGCTTGCGGGCATCCGGGGGCGCCACGCCGAAGTGCGACGGCAACAGCACGTTCTCCACCGCGGAGAGGTTGGGGATGAGGTGGAAGGACTGGAAGACGAAGCCCACGTGCGTGTTGCGGAAGTGCGCCAGGGCCTTGTCGCCCAGGCCCCGCAGCGTCACACCGCCCACGCGGATGTCGCCGCGGTAGTCGACGTCCAGGCCGCCCAGCAGGTGGAGCAGCGTGGACTTCCCGCTGCCGGACGAGCCCACCACCGCGACGAACTCCCCTTGCGTCACGTCCAGCGACATGCCGTCGAGCACACGCACCTGGGTGCCATCACCGTCCACGTACGTCTTCACGACGTCCCGGGCTTGAATCACGGCGCGGCCGACGGGCTGGAGGTGGCGGCGGAGGGCGCCAGGCGCAGGGACAGCTCCGCCTGGAGCGCCTTGTCCTTGCGGGACACGGCCAGCGTCACGGCGCGCAGGTCATCCACGGCCTCCAGCCAGCGCACGGTGGTGGCCTTGATGGCGAAGCCGCCAATGCCCCAGGCCTCCGACGGCAGGTTCTTCACCGCGTCCGACAGGCGCCGCAAGTCCAGCACGGCGCTGAAGGCCGCGTCCTTGCCAGCGTCCTTCAGGTCCGCGGCCACCGGCCCGTCGCCCGAGGGCTTCGCGAGCGAGGCCAGCGTGGACTCCAGCCGCGCCTTGGGCGAGGCCACCACCAGCCGGCCGTTGGGCGCGAGCGCGAAGTGCGCGCCTTCGCCCGCGCGGTAGGACGTGAGGTACACGCGCTGGCCGCTCAGCTCCGACGCCTCCACCTTCGCGCCGAAGTTCTCCGCGATGCGCGGCAGCTGCTCCAGCGTGGACTGCATCTTCGGGGCGTCCTCGGCGTCCGCGAGCGCCACCAGGTGGACGAAGCGGAAGGGGTTGGTGCGGCGCAAATCCAGCACCGGCATGCCCGCGCCCAGATTCACGGTGGGCGACAGTGACAGGCCCAGCACCGTGCCCGGCTTGAGGTTGTCGAGCAGCTCCGTTTTCACGTTGAGGCCGCTGTTCTGCACCGCCCGGGTCAGGTAGCCGCCGGCCAGATAGGGCCACACGCCGTCGAGGTGCGACGCGTCCCCGCGGAACTGGGCCACCAGGAAGCTGTCGGCGGGCAGCGCGGTGAGGAGCGTGCTCGCGGCGGGCGCCACCGCGTCCAGCGCCGCCAGGGACGCCTGGGTATCCGGCCAGGGCGCGTCCGCGTTCAGCGTCACCGCGCGGTCCTCGATGCGGCCCGTGAGCGTGACGCCCTGGACGGTGCCCGGCGGCACGAGCCCGGCGCCGCCCGGGAGCCAGACGTGGAAGTCACGCTGGGCCGGGAGCCGTTGCAGCGACGCCGCCATCACCGGCTCCTTCGCGAGCGAGCGCTCTTCCGGCTGCGTGGCCAGCGTCCCCAACGTGGCGGCGGTGGCCCCCGCGCCCAGCAGCGCGAAGCGCGTCCCCTTCACGAAGAAGATGCCCAGCGCGGGCGTGGCGCTGCCGGGCCTGCTGAAGGTGACCAGGTCCCCACCGTCCACGGAGGACTGCTTCTTGTCGGACGCGCCCAGGCGGCTGCGCGCGAAGTTGCCGAACGTCTCCTCGAGCTTGCCCGCGTCCTTGACGCCCACCACGGAGATGGCTCGGTTGCCCCCGAGGAACGCCGCGCCCGCGCCGAGCTCTGGCGCGATGCCGGCCGTTTCGAGCGCCTGGCGGCTGCGCAGGTCCACGCCAATCTGGCGCATCACCGCGGAGACGTAGCCTTCCGCGGTGGAGAAGTTCTGGAGCTGCGCGGCGAACGAGGCGGCCTTCAGCTTCTGGAAGCGGGCGAGCTTCTCTCCCAGCGCTCCCAGGTCATTGATGACCACGGCGGCCTGCGCGTCGCGCGGCAGGTAGCGAGCCACCCCCACAGTCGCGGCCGGGGCGGCGGGGTCCACGTCCTTGCCACAACGGGAGCAGCCCGCGACGGCGAGCACGAGGAGGAGGGACGGAAGCCAGACTCGGCGGAGCATGCGGGCACCTCAGGCTGCCTGGGGCGGAGAGTCAACCGATTCGTGGAGGCTCCAGAGCCAGTCCAGGAGCCCGGATGATGGGCAGGCGACGGCCAGGAGACGGCCCCCAGCCGTGGAGATTCAACGCACCCGGCTGCCGTGGGGCAGCGGGCCCCGCGTCTCCTCGGAGAACTCGAGGAACTGCTCCATCTGCCGCACGGACTCCTCGGTGGCCTCCGCCTCCGCGCTCAGCATGGTGAGCTGGCGGTTGACGACCTCCGGGTCGCGGATGGCCACGGATTGCTCGTGCGTCAGCCGCATCAGGTCCTCGATGCCCGCCAACTGGTGGCTCACCACCTCGCGGCTCTCACCGGCCTGTTCGAAGCGCGCCAGCCGCTTGCGGAGGATGTCCACGCGGTTCTGCTTCACGTCCTTCAGCCGCGGGTTCGTCTCCCCCGCCACGTCCACCTCCAGCTCCGCCACCTCGCGCTGCAGGTGCTCGCGGTCGGAGCTGTTCAGGTACGTGCGGTACTGGTTCAGCGTGGAGATGAGCCGCAGGAAGGACGTCAGCAGCGCATCCAACCGGGGCTCGCTGTCCGCCTCCAGCACCTTGCCGCCCGGCAGCTTCCGGTAGTTGGCGAGGATCTTCTCCTTCAGCCCGACGAGCTGCTGGTAGTGCTCGCGCTGAGAGGGCGCCAGGTCCGCCTGGAGCGCGTCCAGCGCCTTGCGCGCCGCTTCCGGGTCGTCGAGCGTGTTCGCCCGCACCGCCCGCTGGAAGCGCTTCATGGACGACATGACGCCCAGGTAGAGGCCTTCCAGACCCAGCGCCACCAGCATGGGCAGCGGCTCACCCGTCATGGCCGCCGAGGCAGCCGCCGTGCCCAGCCCCACCAGGTTGGCGGGCATCATGAAGGCGGCCTTGATGTAGTTCGGCGACTTCGCCACGTCCGTCCTCCAGCGTCAGGGGCCGCGAGCCTCCGACACGTACTTCAAAGCCCCCAAATCCTTCGTGTCCTCCGCGGGAGGCACCGGAGGCCCTTGCTTCAACTTCTGGAAGAGCGCCGCGGCGCTCTGGAAGAGCTCGTCATAGGTGACAGGCGCCTCGCCGGAAAGCCCGAAGAAGGCCCGATTGTCCGCCAGCGTGGCCGGCGGCGCGCTGCGGATGGCTTCAATGGGGTCGCCCAGGTACGGCGCCACCTCCCCCAGCATCCGGGCCCCCGCCGTCGGGTCCTTCAACACGTTCTGCCCCGCGTCCAGGAGCCCCCGCAGCACCCGCCGCACAGCATCCGGGTAGCGGGCCGCGAAGTCCCCCCTGGCGACCAGCACCGTGGCCACCAGGTGCGGCGCATCCGCCGTCGTCGCCAGCACCGCGCCGCCCCGGTCCCGAGCCGCCAGCTCCACGTCACCCCACAGCCCCACCACCGCGTCCGCCCGGCCCTCGCGCAACGCCCGGCCCGCATCCAAGGTGGTGGGGAGTTCCACCCAGCGCACGTCCGTGATGCGCAGCCCCACGCGCGACAGCAACCACAGCGCGAAGTAGTGCGACGAGCCATACGGATACACGCCCAATCGCCTGCCACGCAGGGAGGCGAGGTCCGGCACGCCCACCGCGGCCAGGGCCTCCTGCCCCCGGCTGCGCCCAACCAGCAGCAGCGTGCGAGGCGCGGCGTCCCGCAGCAACGGCGCCCACGCGGCCAGCCGGTCGACGGACAGGGTGGCCATGTCCACGCCGCCGTTCTCCGCGCCAATCGACAGCGCGTGGCGCAGGTCCTCTTCCTTGGCGAAGAGCACCGCCCGCGCGTCCAGCGCATAGGCCGTCTTCAGCAGCCCCTGCGCCGCGCCGGGCGGAGGCACCGGGTTGTCCAGGGTGGTGGCCCCCCCCGTCGCCACCAGCAGGCCCGCGGAGGCACCGCGCGGGCTGAAGCCGATGAGCACCGGCCGCAGGGGCACGGAGGCCACGTCCGCCACCGGGGCCGCCACGCCGGCCGGGAAATCTCCCGGCGACAGACGGACCGCCTCACGCGTGGACGGGAAGTACCGCTCCTGCAAGCGGTCCAGGTACCCCATGCGCGACGCGAGCGCATAGCTCGCGCCGAGCACACAGAGGAACAGGAAGAGGAAGAGACCTGGACCGCGGTGGAGCCTCATTCAAGACGGACTACTCGACGCCGACCTTCTTGCCGATGGTCTTCTCCGGACCGCTGCCCACCTCGGACACCGGCGCCGGGCTGCTGACGAGCCCCATCTCCATCTTGAACTGCTTCACCAGCTCGTTGGCCTGGATCTTCTCGGCCTCTTCCTCGATGGACGCCGCGGTGTGGTCCACCGACTCGAGGGCCATCTGCATGCGGGCCTCGTTGATGGCGGACTTCTCCTGCACCTTGCGCAGCATCTCATCGTGGGTCGAGTCGATGCCCGCCACGGTGAAGGACTCCATCGTGTCGGCCACCTTGGCCTGCCACTTGGCGCGGCGCGCCTCGCGGATGGCGTTCATGGCCTCCTGCGTCTTGCGCTCCTTCTCGCGCATGAACGCCTTCTTCACCGACAGGGCCTTCTCGTACGCCTGGCGGGCCGTGGCCAGCTGCTGCTCGTTGCGGGCCAGCGCGTCCTTCTCAATCTGGAGCTTGGAGGCGTACTGCGCGGCCAGGTCGTCACGGCCCGCCTGGATGGCGGCCTTCACCTTGGCCGTCAGCGAGCGCACGTCGTCCTGGTACTTGGCGTTCTCCTTCTCCAGCAGCGTCACGTTCGCCCGGACCATGGCGATGGACTCGTTCATCTTCGGGACCTGGTCGTTCAGGTCACGGACGTTCTGCTCGAGAATCAACTCCGGGTCCTCGATGGAGGAGACGAAGAACCCGGCGAAGCTGCGCATTGCTCTCTTGAATCGTTGCCACATATCGGCGGTCTACCTCCGTCCAGACCTACTTGCAGCCACCTTACACGATCCCCGGGGCGAGCAAGCAGACACAGTCCCAATGTCTTCTCAGTGCTTACGCGCTTCTACCTAAGGCGATTGCGGCGTTTCCAAAAGCGTGACGTGACGGTTCCACGTCGGAAAATGGAGCCCGCCCGCGCTACGCCCGCCCGTCCGTCCGCTTCCGCACGATAGGCGGCAGGGCTTGCAAGCCACGAAGGAAGCAGGGAAAAACCACGCCTCGTGACGTCTCCACCTCCCGTGCCCGGCCCGCTCGAAGAGACGATGTCCCGGGCCATGGACGCCCAGCGGAGGAGCGTCGTCGGCGCGGGCGCGGCGGTGCGGCTCGTCGGCGCGGCCCTGTTCCTGGCCATCAGCACCACCCTGTGGCTGGCCGGAGGCCGGGACTGGGGGATGTACCCACCGGCGTTGGGCCTCTACGCCTCGGTCGCCGGCGTGCTGTTCATGCTCCGCCAGCGGCGCGTGGCCCGGGGCCTGGGCGCGGTGCAGTCCCTGGTGGACGTGGGGCTCGTGTACTGGCTTCAGTCCACGGCCCTGCCCGTCTCGCCCTTTCCCGCGGGTGTGGCGGGCTTCAGCCTGGGCCTGTTCGCGCTCGTCGTCGCCCTGAGCGGGCTGGGCATGCGAGGCACCGTCGTCTACGGCACCGCGCTGTTGTCCGCCGTGGCTCAGGCTGCGCTCATGCGGCAGGCGAACGTGGGCTGGGGCGCGGTGGCCATCGCCGTGGTGGCGCTGGTGCTGGTGGCCGTGGTGAGCCACTACGGCACCGGGCGGCTGCGCAACCTGGCGGTGACGCTCTCCCGCCTGGAAGTGGACCGGGCGCTGGAGGCCCGCCGCTTCCAGGAAGTGGAGGAGGCGCGCCGCACGATTGAGCGCATGCTCACGGACGCCCAGGCACAGAACGCCGAGTTGCAGCGGCTGCAACGGGACAAGGAACAGCTGACCGAGTTCCTGGTCCACGACCTGCGCTCGCCCCTGTCGGCGCTGACGCTGTCCTTGTCGTGGATGGAGCAGGAGGTGCCCCAGCAGGGCATCCTCGGCGAGTCCGTCCGCACGGGACTGGCCGTCACTGCGCGGCTGGACCGGATGATTTCCGACCTCCTGGACGTGCCCCGCCTGGAGGAAGGCCGGCTGGAGCCGCAGCGGACCACCTTCCCCGCCACGCGCATCGTGGAGGACGTGCGCCGCTCCCTGGAGAGCGTGGCCCGCGCGCGCAAGCTCACCCTGGACGCGGAGGTCCCCGTCCAACTGGAGCTGGAGGGCGACGCCGACCTGCTGGTCCGCGTCCTGGAGAACCTCACCACCAATGCCCTGCGCTACGCCCCGTCGGGCGGGAGGGTGCGCCTGGAAGCCGGCGCGGATGTGAACGGCCGCTGGCTCGCGGTGCGCAACGACGGCCCGCCCATCTCCGAAGAAGCGCGCGGGCGCATCTTCGACAAGTACGAGCAGGCCGACGCGGAGCGGAACAGCCGCCGGGGCTACGGCCTGGGGCTCTACTTCTGCCGGCTCGCCGCGGAGGCCCACGGCGGGCGGTTGGCGGTGGAGGACGTGCCCGGCTGGTCCACGTCCTTCGTGCTGCGGCTGCCGGCCTGAGCCTCAGCCGCTGCGCGCCTTCTTCTGGCGGCGCTTGAGGATGCGCGCCACCTGCGCGTTCGCGTTCGCCAGGACGGAGGGCGCGTCCAACGTGGTGAGCACCCCATCGCGCAGCACCGGCTGGCCGTCGATGAAGACGTGCGCCACGTCGCTGCCCCGCGCGGAGTGCACCAGCGGCACCAGCACGTCCTCGGGCGTGGGGCCCGCGTGCAGGCCGCTGACGTCCACCACGGTGATGTCGGCGCGCTTGCCGGGCTCCAGCGAGCCCACCTCGTCCTCCAGGCCCAGCGCCCGGGCGCCGTGCAGCGTGGCCATCTCCAGCACGCGCATGGGCGTCATCGCGCACGGCCCCACGCGCGGGTTGTGCATCACCGCGGCGAGCTTCATCTCGTAGAAGATGTCGAGCGTGTTGTTGCAGGGCGCGCCGTCCGCGCCCAGCGCCACCGCCACGCCGGCCTCCAGCAGCTCCGGCACCTTGGCGATGCCCGACGCCAGCTTGAGGTTGGAGCCGGGGCAGTGGCACACCACCGTGCGGGTGTCGCGCAGGATGTCCTGCTCCTCCTGGGACAGCCACACGCAGTGGGCCATCGTCACGTGCGGGCCGGACATCCCCACCGTGTGGAAGAAGGCCACGTTGTCCTCGCCGCCGGTGTACTGGCGGACCGCGTCCGTCTCCTTCGCGTTCTCACTGGCGTGGGTGTGGATGCGCAGCCCGTGCTCCTTGGCCAGCCGCGCCACCTCGCGCAGCAGCTCCGGGGTGCAGGACAGCACGAAGCGCGGGGCGAAGGCGTAGCGCAGCCGGCCGCCGTGCGTGCCGTGCCAGCGCTCCTTCAGGGCGAGGCTCTCCTTCAGGGAGTCCTCGGTGCTTTCGCGCAGGCCCGCGGGGACGCCCGCGCCCGCGTCCATCATCGCCTTGCCGCCCACCAGCCGGAAGCCGGAGTCCCGCGCCGACTCGAAGACGGCGTCGTAGTGGTACACGCTGCCCATATCGAGCGCCGCCGTGGCGCCCGAGCGGATGAGCTCCGCGAAGGTCAGGTCCGCCGAGGCCCGCATGGACGCGGCGTCGTGCGAGGCCTCGAAGGGCCAGATGCGCTCGCGGAGCCAGTCCAGCAACTCCAGCCCGTCCGCGCGGCCACGGAAGAGCGTCTGACAAGCGTGGAGGTGGCCGTGGATGAGGCCCGGCAGCACCACCTTTCCCGTTACGTCCACCACCCGCCGGGTGCCGCGAGGCTTGAGGCCCCGGCCCACCTTGGCGATGCGGCCATCCTGTACGAGGACGTCCGCATCCACGAGCACCTCGCGCTCGCGGTTCATCGTTACAACCGTGCCACCAGTCAGGAGCAAATCCACGGCGTGCTCAGGCTCTCTCGCTAGAAGAAGTCTTTGGTGAAGGCATGCGGCAGCAGGCCTCCCAGGGTGTAGCGCGCCTCGCCGCCCTGGGGCGTCCGGCTGCGCACGGGCAGTTCCTGCCCGCCAAACTCGGCCATGACCTGGCGGCACATGCCACACGGAGGACAGGGCTCGGGGGTGTCCACGACGATGGCCACGGCCACCGGCTGAGTGTGCCCCTGGGCCACGGCCGCCGCGAAGGCATTGCGCTCCGCGCAGACGGTGAGCCCGTAGGTGGCGTTCTCCA
Organism: Myxococcus sp. AB036A; assembly: GCF_006547355.1. Lineage (NCBI taxonomy): Bacteria > Pseudomonadati > Myxococcota > Myxococcia > Myxococcales > Myxococcaceae > Myxococcus > Myxococcus sp. AB036A. The sequence goes on from NZ_VHLC01000012.1 coordinate 129,548, forward strand.
CGTTGCAGCCGGCCACCACGGCGCCGTCCGCAAAGAGGACGGCGGCCCCTACGGGGAACCGCGAATAGGGCACGTGGGCGCGCGCTCGCACGCGCGCGGCTTCCTCGAACAGGCGCTCCCAGGGAATCTCGTCCGCCATGACGCCCTCCTACACGAAGCCGGATTGAAGTCCGTTACGAGCGGGCCGTGCCGCTCTGCACATCATCCAGGTGGCGCGCGATGGCCAGCTCGGACTCCACCGGCAGGTCCACGAAGCGGACCCGCGCCGCCGGACCGTTGGCACCCGGCGCGGCCTGGAGCACCTCGCCCTTCGCTTCCACCTCATCGGGAAGGATGGGCAGCCGGAAACGCACTTCCACGCGCGTCCCCTGCGCCCAACCGGAGCCCTGCCAGGCGCAACCGCCCAGGGACAGGTCTCCCTCATGCTGCTCGAAGTCCTCCGAGCTGCCTTCCCGGCGCACCTTCAGGCGCATGGGGACCCGGGGCGAATCCCGTCGGTCCTCGGCCTTGTCGCTCATCGAGTCGTTCCTCTCGGCCATCGCCGTTACCTCCCTGCCGCTCATGCTCGCGCCACCGCCAGTCATTGGAAACCCACGTGGGTCCTGGCCCGCGAGCCCATACCGTAGACGCGTGCCGCCGTCTCGTCCGAGGCGACGTTCCCCCCTCCGACACCCCGCCCCGCCTTGTCACGACGCCCCGTCACCCGTCCATCATACGGGGGAACACCGGCCCGCGAGGCTGGGAAAAATTGGGGCCCCCACCGTTCCAGGCGGGGCCATCTGGCGGATTGCCGGCGCCCCCCGCTCGGTGCTGGCCCCGTGAGCCCTGGGGGTGGCGCTCAGGCTGGGACGCCCTGGTCCCGGGACGCCCACCAGTCCTCGCCGTAGCTGATACAGAGCTGCTCGCCGGGGTGGATGTCCCGCAGCGCGTGGTAGCAGAAGACGTCCCGGGTCGCCTCGCGGTGATAGGACGTGTTGGGCTCTCGGGCGTGGTTGTAGATCATCCCATACCCCAGCACGAGCGCCACCCACTCCCCCTCCCGGGGCACCTCGTGCGCGGCCCACTGGAGCAGGAAGACGTAGTCCTGGAGCTGGGGGTTCTGCGAGAGGGCGCGCGGCAGCTTGAGGTAGTGGCATTCCTCGATGAGGTCGCCCGCCTTGATGAAGGCGTCCGTGAAGACGCCGTAGCCCCACTCGCACGGACGGACCTTCACGCCCGGATGGATGTACAGCGCCGCGCCCTGGTTCATGGCCCCCTGCCCCGCATGGCTCAGGGCTGAAGGATGGCGCCTTCCCGGTGCGGGGTGAAGCCACAAGTTGCCGCCATGCCCCCAATGCCAGGGCGGGTCCGGACCACCTCTGTGCGGCGGTGCGTCAGGCCGCTAGAGTGC